>CAZOYV010000001.1:0-107871 GCA_964584075.1 uncultured Rickettsiales bacterium
CCCTGATCTCAAGGGGTTTCGCGGGTGCGTGTGATCAGGGCTGCGGAAGCCGGGGGCGGGGGCCAGCAAGAAACGGCCAGACGCGGTATCTTGCGGGGTTCAGGAGGGACGCGATGACCAAGTGGACGATCCTGTCGATGCTGCTGGCGCTCCTCGCCCTGGGGGGCTGTGACTCCGACGGCGACGGCGATCCGAACAGCACCGACTGCATGCCCGACGACCCCGAGGCCCACTCCGCGGGGACCGAGGTCTGTGACGACGGCAAGGACAACGACTGCGACGGCGACACCGACTGCTGTGACCGCGACTGCGGCGGCAAGCCGCGCCCCGAGGTCTGCCGCGAGAAGTGCGGGGACGGGGCCGACAACGACTGCGACGGCGACGTGGACGAGAACTGTGCGTTCACGCTGGTGGACGCCGGCGGCGGCGGCGGGTGCGGCATCGCCCCCAGCGGGCTGCCCCACTGCTGGGGCGACGCCAAGGAGGTCGAGGGCTTCGTGGCGGACCTCTCCACCGGCGCTGGCACCACGTGTGCGCTGAAGAAGGACGGCTCGTTCTTCTGCCGCGGCGGCGGGATGGCGGGCAACTCGCCCAAGGGCGTCGAGTTCACGCAGGTCAGCGCCGGCGCCTCCTACGCCTGCGCGATCCGCAAGCCGGACGGCGCCGTGGAGTGCTTCGCCGGCGGGCGGATGGTGTTCGGCCAGGCCAGCTTCGGCAAGACCAAGGTCGACAACGTCACCGTCCGCGAGGCCCCGGCGTCGCTGGGCGGCTACGAGCAGCTGGACACCTCGGCGAGCCACATCTGCGGCGTGCGCGACGGTGGCTCGGTGGTGTGCTGGGGCAACGACGCCGAGGGCCAGTGCCAGCCGCCCCGCGGGTCGTTCCTGCGCGTGGCCACCGGCGAGGGCTTCAGCTGTGCGCTGGACCGGAGCGGACAGGTCGCGTGCTGGGGCAAGGCCCCCGGCGGCGACGCGCTGCCCGAGGGGCCGTTCGAGCGCATCGCGGCGGGGAGCGGGTTCGCGTGCGCCCTGCGCGCCGAGGGGACGGTCGCGTGCTGGGGCGACGTCGCGGCGCCCGAGGGGGTCACGCTCCAGTCGCTCAGCGCCGGTGACCGCCACGCCTGCGGCCTGACCACCGGCGGCGAGCTGTCCTGCTGGGGCGAGTGCGACGGCGGGGCCTGCGACCCCAACTGGCGCTAGTCGATCACACCGGCGGGTCGTCCGCCCGCTTCCACAGCGCCAGCCGCGTCCCGGCCACCACCAGCGGCAACCCCATCACGAACGGAGAGATCGGCGCGGCCTCCTGCGGGTAGCCGAAGATCAGGTCGCTGATCGTCATGAACGCGTAGGTCGACAGCGGCATCGCCAGCACGACCTTGCCCGACCAGCTGTCCGGGACCAGCGACATCTCCTGGCCCTTCAGGCGTGGCTCGATCAGCCGGTAGATCAGCATCACCACGAACGAGACCCCGACCCAGCCGTAGTAGTTGGTGAACGGGATGTCCACCAGGTAGTCCCCGTCGACCTCCCAGATCCAGGCCTCGTGGACCCCAACCGAGTAGGGGTCCATCGTCAGGTCCCAGGCGGTGATCACCAGCGCGCCGAGCAGCGACAGCCACAGCACGCGGGTGAGCTTGCGGTTGGCGACGAACGGAGCGCCCTCGAGCAGCAGGTTGCTGATGATCAGCGCCGGGTAGAGCATCACGAACCACACCAGCGGGATGGTCCACGGCACGTGGCCGAACAGCTTCACGCCGGTGACGGTACGCTGCACCTCGGGATCGTCGGAGTAGTGGTAGGGTCCGAAGATGTAGCCGGTGGTGCTGCCGATGTACTCCGAGGCGAAGCAGATCACCACGCACAGCAGCAGGAACAGCACCGCGCGGCGCGGGCCGAGCAGGAAGATCGCGTGGGCGAAGCCGACCACGAAGAACGGCGGGACGAAGTACACGAACGGCAGCTTCGTGCCGCCGAGCACGGCCCGCAGCACCGGCGCGACGTGCAGGATCGTGACGATGAACAGGGCCCAGAACAGGATCTGCCAGAATCGCTTGGAGGCGCTCATCGTACGGCCCCCGAGCGGCCGGACCCCCGCCGGCGGTCGGCGAGGATCTCGGCCAGCGCCCGCCACGCCGCGACCCGGTCGAGCAGGCCGTCCACCGCCAGGATCACCGGGATCCCCATCGCGAACGGCACCAGGATCCGCACCGCCCGGGGCTCGCCGCCGAGCACGTCGAGCACGCCGCTGAGCGCGTAGACCAGCACCGGCAGCAGCCCGACGAACGCGGTGGTCTCGCCCATCGGCACCAGCCGGACGCGCAGCTCCAGCACGCGGTACAGCCCGATGGTCGCGAACGTCAGGGAGAACCACAGCCCGATCTGGTTGTACGGCACGCCGAAGTAGGGGCCCGGCACGCCCCACGACCAGGCGCCGAAGCCGTTCACCATCGTCGGCTCGCGGGACAGGCTCCACGCCGCGAAGATCCCGGCGGTGATCAGCGACAGCCAGATCAGCTGCCACGGCTCCAGCTTCGTGAACGTCAGGCCCCCGCCGAGGGTCAGGTTGGCCATCACGTGGGCCGGGTAGGTCATCATCAGCCACATCAGCGGCAGCGCCAGCGGGACCCCCAGCAGTCGGGGGCCCAGCACGCCGGTGAAGTGCAGCCCGCCGCTGTAGCCCGCGTGGACCAGCGCCACGTGGGCGGCGAACGAGATCCCGCCCACCAGCCCGCCGAACAGCACTGCGCGGCGCCAGCCCATCAGGAAGCAGGCGTGGCCGAGGCCGCCGGCGGCCATGAACAGCGCCGTGACGAGCAGCTCGGGGCGCAGCGCGTCGGGATCGCCGGGGGGCGGCCGCAGCCCCGAGACGGCGTAGCCGTAGGCCACCAGGTACCCGGCGAAGAACACCACGGTGGCGATCAGGTGGGTGCGCTCGAAGACGCGTGGCGCCATCGTCGGGGGTCCCCCTCAGTCGTCGCGGCTGGGGCGATCGTAGCCCGCCCGCTGCCCCTCGGTCATCCCGTGCATGTCGGCCACCATCGCGCCCACCGTCGGGTAGCGCCGCAGCGGGTCCTTGGCCATCGCCTTGCGCAGCGCCAGGGCGACGCGCTCGGGGACATCCGGGGCCAGGTCGCGGACGTCGGGGGCCGGCTGCTGCAGGTGGGCGATCAGCATCGCGGTGGGGCTCGTGGCGGCGAACGGCCGCTCGCCGGTCAGCATCTTGTAGGCCAGCACACCCAGCGAGTACACGTCGGCGCGCTCGTCGACCTCGGCGGAGTCGTTGATCTGCTCGGGGGACATGTAGTCCAGGGTGCCGAGGATGTTGGTCGCGGTCAGGTTGGTCCCGCTGAGCAGCTTGGCGATCCCGAAGTCGGTCAGCACCGCGCGGTGGGTCCGGACCGGACCGGTGGCCTCGATGGGATCGAGCAGCACGTTCGACGGCTTGATGTCGCGGTGGATGATCCCGTGGCCGTGGGCGTAGTCGAGGCCGCGGGCGAGGTCCTTGAGCAGCGGCAGCGCCTGCTCCACCGACAGCCGCCCCTCGCGCTTGATCAGGGCGTTCAGATCGCCGCCGGCGACGTACTGCATGACGATGAACCGCGAGCCGTCCTCGCCGGTGCCGAAGTCGTGCAGCGACACGATGTTGGGGTGGCTCAGCGCGGAGATGATCCGCGCCTCGCGCTCGAAGCGCTCCACGTGGGTCGGGTCGCGCAGCAGCGTCTGGGGCATCAGGATCTTGATCGCGAACGAGCGGTTCAGCCGGCCGTGGGTCGCCCGGTAGATCTCGGCCATCCCGCCGCGGCCGATCAGCTCCAGATCGCGGTAGTCGCGCAGCCCCTCGGCCTGGGGGCGGGGCTGCAGCGGGCGCTGCAGGCCGCGGCGCTGCTCGCGGATCGCGCCGGCGTAGTCCACGCCGATGCCGTACAGCCGCTGGTCGACGAGCCGCTGCAGGAACCGCCGCGCGGGCTGGAACAGCAGCCCCACCAACAGCGCCGAGAACCCGATCACGACGGCCAGCGAGCGGCCGTCGGTCACCGAGGCGAACACCCGCTGCAGGCCCACCACGCTGCCGAGGAACAGCAGGAACAGCAGCGCCGTCAGCGCGCCGTAGATCAGCGAGCGGTTGATCAGGAAGTCGATGTCCCACAGCCGGTAGCGCAGCACCGAGGCCAGCAGCGCCACCGGGATCAGCAGGAACGTCAGGACGTAGCCGTGGTACAGCACCACCTCCCAGGCGATGCTGGTCAGCGGGTCGTCGAACAGCTGCGCGCCGGTGGCACGGGGCACCACCAGGGTGGTGATCGTGACCAGCGCGAAGACCACGATGTGGACCGTGATGGCGATCGTGACCCACTTGGTCTGCTGGCGCTCCACCGGGGTCGAGACCACCCGGTAGCGGTAGGCCTGGACCCCGACCCCGCCGGCGAACACCAGCACGGCGGGCAGCGCGGCGAGCCACGACGCGCCGGGGGTCATCGCGTCGGCCGCGTGCGGGGCGATCACCGTCAGCGCCTGGAGCGCGACCCACGCCAGCGCCGCCCAGCGGGTCCAGCGCGGCACGAAGCGGCCGTTGGGGAACAGCAGCAGCATCAGCGCCACGAGGCACATCGTGGCGGCGAAGTGGGAGCGGGTCAGCGGGGCCAGCGCCGGGATCGAGCGACCCAGCGCGTCGGGGTTGAACGTCGCCCAGCTGGCCGACAGCACCAGGAACAGCGACGCGACCAGCGCGATCCAGTGGTCGCGGCGGCGCCAGTAGATCAGGCCCGCGGCCAGCACGCTGGCCACCAGCGCGGCGCCGGCGACGCTCTCGAGGTAGACGGTGTAGCCGTGCAGCGAGATGCCGTGGTCCTCGAGCGCGGCCTGCTCCGCGGGGGTCAGCTGGGCGACGAAGCACTCCGCGGGGTCGAGGCACGGCTCGAGCATCTCGGCCATCCGCGCGGGGACACCGGCGGCGGTGCAGGCGAGTACGACGGCCGCGATCGCGATCCACGCGACCTGGCCTGCGAGGCCCCAGCGGCGCCCCAGCTGGGCGCCGGCGCTGCCGCTGGGCGGGGTGTAGGCGGTGGGCAGCGAGGGCGCCGGGGTCTCGTCGGGGTCCACGGACTGGACCTCGGCGTCGAGGGTCGTCCGGTCGGCGGTGTCCGGGTCCGGCGTCCAGTCGTCCATCCGCGCGCCCGCGGCCCTCCCGTCTGGCTGGCTGCGCAGTCTATCAGGCGCGCGCGGGTTACTCCTGCTGGACCTTCACGTAGGCGTGGCTCATCGCGTAGCGCGCGCCCCACAGCAGCATCAGGAAGACGACCGGCAGGCCCCACAGCAGCGGCGAGAGCGCGTCGAGGAACGCCGACAGCGGCGCGTCGGAGGCCAGCCCCAGGCCCTCCAGCCAGCCCAGGCGGTGGACCAGTATCCCGCCGAAGCAGGCCGCCGCGCCCGCAGCGATCGTGCGCAGCACCCCGGCGATCGCGACCGGCACCACGTTGAGCTTGCGGTAGATCGTCTTCTGGCCCTGCTCGAAGTCCTGCATCCGCAGGTTGAGGAAGTCGGGCACCGAGTTGACCAGCATCTGCACCGACAGCGCCCGGTCGATCATCCCGGCGGGGCCGTACATCTGGTCCAGCATCCGCATCCGGATGAGCCGGGTCGCGCGCCGGGTCTCCTGCTTGTAGTCGAACTCCGGCGCGATCTGCAGGATCGCCAGGTCCACCTCGAGCATCGCCTTGTAGAACAGCATCGTCTGCATCGGCAGCACCAGGCCGATCCGGCGGGCGATGTTCATCGAGGCGTCGACCAGCCGCGTGATCGTCTTCTCCTCGAAGCTGGCGCCGTCGTTGTCGCACGCGTCGAGCCAGTCGTCGGCCTCCTCGGTGAAGTCCTCGTAGATCCCGGTGACGACCAGCCCCCGCGGGGCGTCGAGCAGGTCCAGCACGGCCATGAACAGGCGCTCGATGTTCTCCTGGATCACGGCGTCGAGGATCAGGATCTGCTCCCGGCGCGCCTCCTCGTTCATCCTCCCGAGCAGCCCGAAGTCGAGGAAGCCGACGGTGTTCTCCGGCAGCACGACGAGGTTGCCGGGGTGGGGGTCGGCGTGGAACACGTGGCCCACGAAGGTCTGCAGCAGGAACGACTGCCACAGGTTGCGCGCCAGCGTGGGGCGGTCGCAGCCGAGATCGGCGAGCTCGTCGTCGACGGTGGGGTCGCCGGCCTCGAGGCGCTCGATCAGCCGGGTGAACGGGAGCCCGTCGAGGTACTCCATCGTCAGCACGCGGTCGGTGGTGAGCTGCCAGTAGATGTAGGGCACCCGCTGGCGCACGTTCCAGTCGCTGACCTCGTAGAGGTGGTCGGCGTTCTTGCCCTCCTGGCGGAAGAACACCTCGCGCCGGGTCCAGCGCGCGAAGTCGCGGAACACCGGCACGAGCTTGATCTTGCCCAGCACGCTGGAGAAGTCGACGATGCGCCCCAGCAGGATCAGCAGCCCGGTGTCGGTCTCGATGCGCTCCTGGGCCCCGGGCCGAGAGATCTTGACGATCGCCCTGCGCCCGGCGTCTTCGCCCTTGAGCGTGACCACGTGGCCCTGGCCGAACGACGCGGCGCCGATCGCCTCGTCGTCGAAGTCCTCGAACAGCTCGTCCACCGGGGCGCCGAGCTCGGCCTCGACGATCGCCCGGGCTTCGGCGGTGGGGAACGGCGCCACCTGGTCGAACAGCGTGGCCAGCTCACGGCAGTACACGCGCGGCAGGATGTCCGAGCGGATCGAGAAGAACTGGCCGAACTTGACGAACGCGCCGCCCATGTCCTCGCAGTACTGGCGCAGCCGGCGCGGGTTGCGCGGCTGCCAGCGCTGGCCCGCCAGCCTGCGGAAGCCCGGGATGTTCCTCACCACCTCCTCGAGGAGGAACAGCGCGAAGAACCGGGCGAAGCCGGAGAGCACCTGGACGGTGCGGCTCATCGGAGATCAGTCGTCGTCTCGCCGGACCCGCTCCCCGCGGTCGGCGCGCGGGCTGCGGATGCCCTCCTGGAAGCGGCGGTCGAACCGCCGTGGGACCCGCCGCAGCTCGTCCACGAGGTCGTAGACGGCCAGGTCGGCCTCGTTGGACAGCCCGCGGACCACGTCCCCGGGCTCGGTGTAGTCCTCGTCGAGGGCGTTGTCCACGGCGCCGCGCAGCACGCGGGACGCGATGTCCATCCCGATCGCGATCGCCTCGGCGGCCACGTAGCCGGAGCCGCGGCCGAGGTCGGAGAACTCGTCGGTCAGCGGTGGGCGGCCGTGGCGTCCCCGGCGCCTCCGGCTCTCCCGGCGTGAGCGGTAGTCCTCGTCGTCGTCGTCGCCGCCGCGGCGGTCGCGGCGCCGGCGGCGGCCCTCCCAGCCGTCGTCCCGGCGCAGCCGTCCGTCGTCGTCCTCTCGGGTACGCTGGGAGCGCCCCTTGCGGCGGCGCGGTCGAACCGAGCCCTCCTCGCGGACCAGCTTCCTGTCCTCGTCAGACATGTCTCCTCCTGGCGTGGCGGGACCCCCGGGGGCCGTGCGATCATCCTACCGGAAAGGGCGCTGCGGTTGGGTACCGCCGTGGCGATCGCGCGCCCGCGGCGCTGCCCCCTTCCCCGTGACGCGCCGACTGTGCTAGTGCTGGGGGACCGGTGGTGGGGGGACCGACGAGCCCCGCCCCGGGGGAGGCCTGGCCGATGAGCGACGCACCGGAGATCATCTTCCACCGCAACACCTTCTTCGAGATCCAGGCCGGCGGTCGCACGCTGTTCGTCGACCCGGTGTTCACCCGCCACCGGCGGGGCCGCAAGGTCGCCACCGAGCTGCGGGCCTGCGACTACCTGCTGGTCACGTCGATGACGCCGTGGTTCGACGACGCCCTCGACGTGCTCGACGACTGCGACGCGACGATGGTCGCCAGCCCGCGGATCTGCCGCGTGGCGTCCCGCGAGCTGGGGCTCGCGCGCGACCGCACCGTCGACCTCGAGGAGTGGGAGCGGGCCACCGACGGCGGGCTGCGGATCACCGCGATGCCGATGTCGGCCAGCATCGGCATGGAGCGCGCGATCGACGAGGGCACCTCGCTGCTGCGCGACATGGGCAACGTGTTCCCCGGCGGGACCCGCGGGATCCCGCTGCTCTCCAGCGGGATGACGCTGATCGACGACGGGCTGCGCAACGTCACCCGCGCCCTCGACGGCTTCGCCGTGATCCAGCAGCCGCGCTCGCTGGGCCGCGTCGGCGAGATGGTCGGCGTGGACGTCGGCAGCATCGGCGGGGGCCGCCCGGGGCTGGCCTACCTGTTCGAGATCGACGGCTACCCGAACGTGCTGCACCTCGCCGACGGGGTGCACGGCGGGATGGACGAGGAGGACCTCGAGGACATCGCCGACGTCGCGGCGCCGGAGGTGCTGATCGCCCACGTCGGGGGACGGGACGTCGAGCCGCTGGTGCGGGCCGTGCGGATCCTCGAGCCCGCGACCGTGCTGCTGTACCGCTCGCGCGACCCCTACGCCGCGGGCCGCCGCAGCCGCACGCTGCCGATGAGCTCGTTCGTCGGCGCGCTGGAGGAGGACGCGCCCGACACCGAGGTGTTCCACCTGCGCCAGGGCGACTCCTACGTGCTGGCCCGGGACGAGGCCGAGGCCCCCGAGCCGGAGGCCGCGCCGGCGAAGAAGGCCTGACCGCGGATCACCGTCCGGTGGCCGACTCGGCCACCACCAGCCGGTTCTTCCCGCCCCGCTTGGCCCGCGACATCGCCTCGTGGGCTCGCTGGTAGAAACGCTCCAGGCCCTCGTCGGTGCGGTACTGCGCCAGGCCGGCGCTGAGGGTCGCGCCGACCGGGCGATCCATGATCTCGTGGCGGGTCTGCTCGAACTGCTCGCGGAGCCGCTCCCCGGCGCTGCACGAGGCGTCGATCGAGCTCTCGGGCAGCAGGATCGTGAACTCGTCTCCGCCGTTGCGGCAGCCGTAGTCCACCGCGCGGATGCTGCCCGCGATCAGCGCGCCGAGGGACTGCAGCACCTCGTCACCGAGGCGGTGGCCGTAGCTGTCGTTGAACCGCCGCAGGTCGTCGACGTTGAACAGCAGCAGGCACAGGTTGCGGCGGTAGCGCTCGACCTTGGCGGTCTCCTTGGCCATCGCCTCCCAGAAGTAGCGCTGGTTGTACAGCCCGGTCAGCGGGTCGCGGATCGACAGGTCCTCGAGGCGCTGGATGTACTGGCGCCGCTCCGTGACGTCGCGGGCGATCCCGAGGATCCGGTCCCCGACGATCCGGGTGCTGACCTCGAGCCACACCTCGCGCCCCTCCTTGGCCCAGCAGAGCAGCTCGTAGGGGGCCGAGCGGTTGGTCGCGCCGCTGGCCTTCTCGCGGATCTTGTTGGCCGCCAGCGGCAGGTGGTCGCGGTCGACGAAGGCGCGGATGTTGAGGCTCTCGATCTCCTCCCGCGAGTAGCCCAGCAGGTCCACGGCGGACTGGTTGGCCCACAGCATGTTCCCCTGCAGATCGTGGGAGTAGATGATGTCGTTGACGGACTCGATCAGCTCCTCGAGCTCCGAGAGCTTCTGCAGCAGCGCCTGCCGGTCGTCGCCCATGCGCACCCCTCGGCTCCATTGTAAGCGCGTGCGAGCCCCGCGGCGAACCGCGAACGTCCAGTACACTGTGGGTGGGAGGTGTCCGATGGCGTGGGGACGGCGAGCTCTACACCAGCACGGTCCCGCTGCAGTGGAACCCCAACTGGGACTTCCACGACTGCGACTCCTCGGGCTGTGACGACCCGCTGCTGTCGCACCTCGCGTCGGACGTGCGGCTGCACCAGTCGCTGCGCTTCGTGCGGCCCCACGTGGTCGAGCTGCGCTACACCGTCGAGAACCTCGCCGCCGTCGACCACGCCGCGGCGGGCCAGGAGATGCCCACGGTCTACACCGCCAACGGCACCGGCGGGACGCCCAACCTGTGGCGGCTGTTCGACGCCGGCGGGAACCAGATCACGATCGACACGCCGGGCAACGACGGGTTCTTCTACGAGAACTTCGTCAGCCCCGAGCCGTGGGTCACGATGCAGAACGACGACGCCGACTACGGGGTCGCGATCTTCTACGAGAACGGCGTGACCGCGTTCCAGGGCTGGCAGCTGCTGTCGCTGCCGTTCAACAACGTGCGCGCCCAGTTCTCGTTCGGGCTGCCCGCCAGCGGCACGGTCCACGCCCGGGCGTACCTCGTGCTCGGCTCGCTGGGCACGGTGGACGCCGAGACCCAGTGGCTCCAGGACCACCTGCCCCCGTTCGGCGTGATGGACGCACCGTCGGTGGGGGCGGAGGTCGCGGAGGGGCCGCTGAGCGTGCACGGCTGGGCGCTGGACAACCGCGGGGTGGCGTCGGTGGAGGCGGTGATCGACGAGACGACCCACGTCCCGCTGGGCTACGGCGACGCCCGCCCCGACGTGTGCCTCGCCTGGCCCGGCTACCCCGGCTGCGACGCGGTGGGCTTCAGCGGGACGATCGATCTCGGGCCGGCCCAGGAGTGCCCGCACCTGCTGGAGATCGTCGCCACCGACGGCGACGGCAACAGCCGCACGATCGCCAACACCCTGGTCACGGTCGTGCCGTAGCGCGGGCCTTTCGAAATCCGCCCGTCTCGATCGATGTGGGTCACGTACGCCGCCGCGCCACGACCCCCGCCGCGAGCGCCAGCAGCAGGACGGCGGACCCCGGAGCCCGGGTCCCGTGGAGTCCGCAGGCGCACCCCTCGGTCCCCTCGTCGTCCGCGGCCGCGCCGTCGTCCTGGTCGTCATCGTCGCCCGCGGCGTCGTCGTCCGCGTCGTCGTCGTCCCCGGTGGCGTCGTCGTCGCCGGCGCAGTCCTCGTCGAGCTCGTCGGTCAGGCCGTCGCAGTCGTTGTCGATCCCGTCGTCGCAGTCCTCGACGGCGTCCGGGCCCTGGTCGGCGTCGCCGTCGTCGCAGTCCCCGTCGCAGATCGTGGAGCCGTCCCCGTCGCCGTCGACGAGCTCGTCGGTGGCGGGATCGCAGTCGTCGTCGATCCCGTTGCAGATCTCCGGGGCGCCGGGGTTCACGGCCGGGTCGGCGTCGTCGCAGTCCGCCGCCACCTGCAGGCACCCGGCGTTGGCGAACGCCCCGGTGCCGTACCCGTCGCCGTCGCCGTCGACGCAGGGGTCGAGCTGCAGCTGCAGCAGGCCGGCGCCGAACACGTCGTCGGGGCCGGCGTCCCCGGCGTCGGCGGCCATCGCGCGCAGCGCCGCGGCCAGCTCCTCGGCGCCCAGCGCCGGCTCGCGGCCGAGCAGCAGCGCCGCCGCCCCCGCGGCGACCGGCGCCGAGTGGGAGGTGCCCTGGCCGCTGCCGGGTCCGTACGTCACGGTGCTGGTGCGGTCCGGAGCGACGAGGTCGGGCTTGAGCCGGCCGTCGAGGGTCGGCCCCTGGCTGCTGAACACCTCGATCGCGGGCGACGGGTCGTTCCAAACCGCCTGGTCGACGGCCCCCACCGAGAACGCGCCGTGGGCCTCGGCCGGCTCCATCAGGCTGGACTGCGGCACGGGGTGCTCGATCGCGTCGTAGAACGCGATCACCGTCACGTCGAGCCCGAAGGTCGGCCCCGAGGCGTGCTCGACGGTGAAGCGGTAGGGGTCCTCGCCGTCGTCGAGCGGGAACGACACGAACTCGGACGGCGGGTTGCCCGCGGCCGGCTCCTGCAGCGTCGTGCTGCTGTCCTTCAGCGCGCCGCCGGCGGTGTAGACGTACAGATCGAGATCGGTCTCGGGGTCGGCGTACTGATCCCAGTTGAGGAACACCGCCACGGTGGAGTGCTGGGTGACGATCTCCATCTCGTGGTCGAAGCCGTTGTAGTTGAGCAGCCCGTCGCCGTCGTCGCCCCACGTCCCGCGCCAGTGGGAGATCGCGTAGTTGCCGGCCGAGACGGCCCAGAACACCCCGTCGTCGTCGTGGGACGCGTTGACGATCTGGCTGATCACGCTGGTGTCGTCGTAGTACGCGGTGGGGACGAACGCCGCGGACAGGTTGACCACCGCGATGCCGTTCGCCGCGGCGTAGGCGGCGGCGTTCTCGACGTCGACCTCGTCGTCGACCTGGATGCAGGTCAGGTGGGCCCCGGGGGCGACGTCCATCAGCGTCTCGGCGATGGCGCTGCCGTGGGGGGTGACCGACTCGAGATCGGCCCACGTCACCACCGCGTCGCCGTCGACCGCCACCGTGTCGGCGGGCAGCTCCCCGTCGTCGATCGCGCTGGTCAGTCCGTAGAACCCCGCGTCGAGCACGGCGACCTCGACGCCGCCGCCGTCGTATCCCTGGAGGTGGTACTCGTCGGCCCCGACCAGCGCGACGGCCTCGGACTCCAGCGCGCCGAAGCCCTGGGGCAGCACCGAGGAAGGCGGGCGAACCGCGCGCACGTCGGGGTGGGTCGCCAGGGCGGCCAGCGCCGCGGGCGGGGCCAGGACCCGCACGAACGAGCGGGACACCGCGTCCACCTCGCCACCTCGCGCCGCGATCCCGGCGGGGTCGACGTCGCGGCCGGCGAGGCCCGCCGCCGGCTCGAGCACCACGGGGACCCACGGGACCCCGTCGCGCCAGCGCACGCGCATCCCGCGGCCCTCGGCCAGCTCGGCGGCGCGCCCGGGGTCCCCCGCCGCGCAGCGGTCGGCGAGCCGGGCGAGGAACGGATCGAGCGCCACCGCCGGCGAGGCGGCGCGGGCGGGCGCCGGGGGGCACAGCAGCGCCAGGGAGAGGATCAGGGCGAGGGCCGGGGTTCGGGTCACGGTCGCCTCCGGGACGTCGTCCCCCCCAGTCTACGGGTGTTCCCCGGGTGTGTTACAGTCCGCCCCCCGCTGGAAGGACCCGATGGAACCCAACTACGACCGCACCCATCCCTACCCGATCGTGCTGCTCCGCCGCGCCGAGGAGGCCCCGCGCCTCGAGGCGATCGTCGCCATGCTGCGGCGCTGCGGCGAGCTGGACCCGCCGGTGAGGTTCACCCGCCACCGGGGCGCCGACATGACCTGGGCGATCGACGAGCTGTCGGTGTCGTGGCTGCGGCAGACCTACGCCCTGATCGAGGAGCCGGCCGAGCGCGCGGTGGCGATGCTCGCGGTGATGACCGAGCACGACGAGCCGGTCAAGCTGGTGTACCAGCGCCAGCTGCGGTTCCGCCCCCACCGCTACGAGGTGGTCGTGATCGACGTGCCGTGGGCCCCCAGCAAGGCCGATCGCCCCGTGCTGCAGACCCGCGCCCAGCTGTTCGAGCTGCTGCGCGAGGCGGCGGTGGCGTTCGACGCCGACATCGGGGCGCTGTACCCGCGGTCGCTGCACGCGCTGGTGCGGCTCGCCACCGGGATCGGGGTCCCCGATCGGGAGCCCCTCGGCGGGGGCAACGGCGCCTCGCGGGGCGCCGGGACGATCCCGCCGTTCGTCAGCGACCTGCCCGCGGGGCTGTTCGAGCGCTTCGCCGCGCTTCGCCCGGCCCGGGCGTTCGACGCGGCGACGATCCCCGAGGCGGTGTGGTGGGGCAACGTGTGGGGGCCGCGCGTGGTGGAGGCCGTCGGGCGAGAGCGGATCGAGGCCCAGCCGTGGGCCCACGTCGAGCCGGCCGGCGAGGGGGGGCTGTTCCTCCAGGCGACCCGCGAGCGCCCCGGTCCGGGCAAGCCCGAGGCGCTCCAGCGCATCGCCGAGATCACCGAGGGGCTGGGGCTCGCCGCGCTGCAGGCCGGCGAGCCGACTTGACGCGGAGGCCTCCCCGGCCCGAGGGTGGAACCACCGCACCTACCACGGGGAGGCATCGAGATGGATCCGAGCATGGGCTCCGCGGTCGACGGGGGCGTCGAGCGCCGTACCGACATCCTGGCGGCCCAGGGCTACAGCTACTAGCGGGGGGCGGCGGAGCGTGGCCCGACGGCCGCTGGATCGCCTCGAGCTCGGCGCGCTGCTGGCGGTCGGCCTGGTGCTCGCCGGGGTGGCGGCCGTGCCGCTGGTGCCGTCGTTCGCGGTCTCGCCCGAGCGCATCGAGTCCGGCGAGGTGCGGCTGACCCGCCCGTGCCCGCACGAGGCCCGCACCGGAGAGGCGTGCCCGACCTGCGGGATGACCCGCGCGTTCGCCGCGGCGAGCCACGGACGGCCGGCGCTGGCGTGGCGCTACCACCGCGCGGCGCTGCCGCTGTACGCGCTGACGTGGGTGACGTTCCTGGGGGGCGCTGGGGCCACGGGGATCGCGGCGCGGGGGCTGTGGCGGCTGCGCCGGGGCGGTCAGGGCGGCGTGCACTGACCGTGGTCGATGCTGTCCTCGGGCACGCCCGGGGGCGCCTCGCAGCCCCAGCACTCGATGAACCCGTCGAGGCGCACCCCGCACGAGTGGTAGAAGCTGCCCGCGCTGACCCGCTCGAACGAGCCCGCGGGCGGGGTCGACTGGTCGTTCTCGTCGTGGCCCCAGCACAGCACGCCGCCGTCGGGGAGCACGCCACAGGCGTGGTTCTGGCCGACGCTGATGCGCGTCATCTGCACCTGCGGCGGGGTGCCGCCGTCCCCGTCCCAGCCCCAGCACAGCAGCTGCAGGTCGTCACGGATCCCGCAGCCGCGCCACTTGCCGCTGGCGACCTCGACGAACTTGCCCGGGGGCGGGGCGTCCTGGCCGTAGGCGTTGGCGCCCCAGCAGGTCAGCGTCCCCCCCGGGGCGATCGCGCAGGTGTGGTCGAAGCCGGCGGCGATCTCGTCCAGCGCCGTCGCCGGCGGCGAGGCCTCGCCGTGGGTGTCGTCGCCCCAGCACACCGGCTGCCCGGTGCCGTCGATCCCGCAGGTGTGGCTCGTCCCCGCCGAGACGCGGTCGAGGATCGCGTACGGCGGGCTGGCCTGCAGGAAGGTGTCGTCGCCCCAGCATGCCGCGCCGCCACCCGTGTCCAGCGCGCAGGCGTGGGCGTGGCCGACGGTCAGCGCCACGTAGCTGCCCGCGGGGGCGTCGAGCTGGCCCGCGGCGTCGTCGCCCCAGCAGATCACCTCGTCGCCGGCGCGCAGGCCGCAGGTGAAGTCGGCCCCGCAGCCCACGTCGAGCCAGCCGTCGGTGGTCGAGACGCGGCGGTCCGCGGCCGCGGAGTCGTCGTCGTCGTCGTCGTCGGCGGCGAGGTCGTCGTCGTCGTCGTCGTCGCTGCCGGCGGGACAGCCGAGCAGCGCGAGCCCGCCGGCGAGCAGGACTCCGGTCAGGAGTCGATCCAGTGGCGTCATCGTGCGTTCCTCGCCCGGCGGTTGATCTCCACCGCGTCGCGGTAGGCCTTCCACGGCGACAGCACGGCGTAGACGACCAGCGTCAGCGGCAGGGTCAAGACCCCGATCATCACGAAGCAGAGCAGCACGTTGAGGCCCTGCAGCAACCAGTACGACAGCAGCAGCGCGACCCCGAGCCACAGCCGGCCGTTGTAGGCGTGGCCCACGCCGAAGAACCCCACCAGCCCCGCGCCGAGCTCCAGCGCGACGGCCCACCCGGGGCTCTTCACCGGACGCGATCGGGGAGCGGCGCGCGCAGGCTGCGGCGGCGGCGGGCGGGAGGACCCCGGCGCGGTGCCCGGCGGGGCCGGGGCCGCGGCGTCCGGCACCGGCGTGCCGGGCACGGGGGCCGGCGGCGGCTCGGAGTAGACCCGGGTGGCGTCGTCGTGGGTCGGGGCCTCGTGCGCCGGCTGCGGGTCGCGGAACACCGCCACCGAGCGCGACGGGGTCGGCGGGATCGGCCGCGACGGATCGCGGATCCCCTCCAGCGCGCGGCGGAACGCGTCGCAGCTCTGGAACCGCTCGGCGGGGTCCACCGCCAGCGCCATCCGGATGCTGGCGGCGAAGATCGGGTCGAGCCCGTCGATCACGCGCTCCGGGGGCTCGTAGGCGCCGTCCACGATGCGGCGCATCGTCTCGAAGTGGCTGGGGGAGTCGAACGCGATCCGGCCGGTCACGATCTCGTACAGGATCGCGCCCAGCGAGAAGATGTCGGAGCGGGCGTCGAGGGCCGCCTCGCCCCGGATCTGCTCGGGGCTCATGTACAGCAGCGTGCCCATCGCCACGCCGGTCTCGGTGCGCTTCTTGCCGGTCAGCACCGCGGCGTCGTCCAGCACCTTGGCGATCCCGAAGTCCGCCACCTGCGGCCGCATCCGCCCGCCGGGGGCGGTTCCGACCAGGATGTTCTGGGGCTTGAGATCGCGGTGCACCACGCCGGCGTCGTGGGCCACGCCGACGCCCTCGAGGATCGGCGCCATGATCGCCAGCACCTGCTCGGGGTCCATCGGGATCCCGCGCTGCTGCATGAACTCCTCGAGGGTGCTGCCCTCGACCAGCTCCATCACCAGCCCCGGGGCCGGGCGGGTCACCGTGTCGGTCACGGCCACGATGTTGGGGTGCCGGACCTGGGCCTGGATCCGGCCCTCGGCGAGGAACCGGTTGCACAGGTCCTCGCGCTCGGCGAGGCGGGCGTCGAGGACCTTCAGCGCGTGGCGGCTGTGCAGCTCGGCGTGCCGCACCTCGTAGACCGCGGCGAACGAGCCGGCGCCGACGAAGCGCACGACCTCGTAGCGGTCCTCGAACAGCGCGCCGGGCTGGTACACGGGGTCGCTCCCTCGCCGGAGCGTCCATTCTACCGTGGCGCGCGCGGCGGCGGTCAGCCGCCGGAGCGGTCGTCGAGGAACGTGCCGTCCTGGAGCTGCTGGTAGGCGGCGCGCAGCTCGTCCTGGGTGTTCATCACGATCGGGCCGTGCCATGCAACCGGTTCCCCCAGCGGACGTCCGGTCATCAGCAGCAGGCGCGCGGGGCCACCGACGGCCTCGGCGCGGATCGGGGCGGGATCGTCGCGCTCGAAGCGCACCAGGGTGTGCTCGGGGTGGGCCGCGGCGTCGGCGCCGCCGAACCGCACCCGGCCGCCGAAGACATGGGACAGCGCGGTGTAGCCGGCGTCCAGCGGACGCTCGAGGGCCGCTCCGGCGGGCAGCGTCAAGACGAAGTACCCCGGGTCGATGACCGCGTTCTCCACCGGGCCGGTCACGCCGGCGAGGGTGCCGCACACCACGATCGCGCTGCCGCCACCGGGCAGCTCCGCCACCGGGAGCTCCGCGGCGGTGTACTCCTGGTAGCGCGGCCGCATCAGCTTGTGATCGGCGGGCAGGTTGGCCCACAGCTGGAAGCCGCCCATCCGGCCGCCGTCGCCGGGCTTGGGCATCTCCTGGTGGATGATCCCGCCGCCGGCGGTCATCCACTGCACGCCGCCGGGGCCGATCACGCCCTCGTTGCCCAGGCTGTCCCCGTGCTCGACCGAGCCCTCGAGCATGAACGTGATCGTCTCGATCCCGCGGTGGGGGTGCCACGGGAACCCGGGGAGGTAGTCCTCGGGGCGGTCTCCGCGGAAGTCGTCGAGCAGCAGGAACGGGTCCACGGCGCGGGTCGCATGGAACCCGAACGCGCGGCGCAGGCGTACCCCTGCCCCCTCGAGGGTGGGCTGGCTGGTCCAGGTCTCGGCGATCGGGCGGAACGACATGGGGTCCTCCTCGGGGGTCCCGTACTGCCTAGCCGACGAACGCGATTTGGACAAGCGTGACTCGCGCCCGTCAGCGCTCGGGGACAGCCGGGAGCGGTCCGCGGCGCTTGATCCGGTTGATCGCGAAGCTGGTCTCGATGGCCGCGATGCCGGGGATCTTCTGGAGACGTTCGCGAACGAACAGTTCGTAGGAATGCAGATCGGCGCAGGCCACGTGCAAGAGGTAGTCGCTGCGGCCCGTCATCAGGTAGCACTCGAGGATCTCGTCGACGTGCTGGACCTGCTGCTCGAAGGTGTGCACGGTCTCCTCGTCGTGCCGCACGAGCTGGATCCGCACGAAGATGTCGAGCGGCAGGCCGTAGCGGCGCTGGTCGACGAGGGCCGCGTAGCCCTCGATCACGCCGTCGCGCTCGAGGCGGCGCACCCGCCGCAGGCACGGCGAGGGAGACAGGCCCACGCGCTGGGCGAGCTCCTGGTTGGTGATCCGGCCGTCGATCTGCAGCGTCCGGATGATCTTTCGATCGATATCATCCATGGTTTGGCTCCCTGTTGGCAGAAACTGCTAAAATATGAGCACGGAAGGGGCAAGAACGCAATCGATCGCCGGGGTGACAGCGCTATCCTGCTGGTGTCCACCGAGAGGAAGGGAGCCACCCGATGCGCGCAGACCACGACGGCCACCGTGACGCGGCGTTCAGCACCCGCGCGATCCACGTCGGCTACGACCCGTCCACCGCGGAGGGCGCCCTGACGCCGCCGCTGCACCTGACCTCGACGTTCGCGTTCGAGACCGCGGAGCAGGGGGGTGCGATCTTCGCCGGCGAGCAGCCGGGGTACATGTACACGCGGATCGCGAACCCGACGCTGGACCTCCTCGAGCGGCGCTTCGCGGACCTCGAAGGAGCCGAGGCGGGGCTCGCGGCGGCCTCCGGGATGGGGGCGATCACGTCGACCCTGTGGACCCTGCTGCAGGATGGTGGAGAGCTCATCGCGGACCGCACGCTGTACGGCTGCACGTTCTCGTTCCTGCAGCACGGGATCGCGCGGTTCGGCATTCGCGTCCGGTTCCTCGACCTGACGGACCCGGCGGCGCTGGAGGCGGCGATCGGGGACGACACCCGGGTGGTGTACTTCGAGACCCCGGCCAACCCCAACATGCGGATCGTCGACATCGCGGCGGTGTCCGCGATCGCGCACCGGGCGGGGGCGAAGGTGGTGGTCGACAACACCTACGCCACGCCCTACCTGACCCGGCCCCTGGAGCGCGGCGCCGACCTGGTGGTGCACTCGGCGACCAAGTACCTCGGCGGCCACGGCGACCTGATCGCCGGGCTGGTCGCGGGCAGCGCCGCGGACATCACGGCGATCCGGCTGTACGGGCTCAAGGACATGACCGGCGCGGTGATGTCGCCGCTGACCGCGCACCTGATCCTGCGCGGGCTCAAGACGCTGTCCCTGCGGATGGAGCGCCACAGCGCCAGCGCCGGGATCGTGGCCCGCTGGCTCGAGGCACACCCGCGGGTGGAGCGGGTCCACTACCCCGGCCTGGAGAGCTTCCCGCAGCACGTGCTGGCCCGGTCGCAGATGGCCCGCTTCGGCGGGATGATCGCGTTCGAGGTCCACGGCGGCCTCGGCGCCGGGATCGACCTGATGAACGGGCTGACCCTGATCCAGCGGGCCGTCAGCCTCGGCGACGCAGAGACGCTGATCCAGCACCCGGCGAGCATGACCCACTCGACCTACACCCCGGACGAGCGCCGCGAGCACGGGATCGCCGACGGACTGATCCGCCTCTCGGTGGGCCTCGAGGACCCGCAGGATCTGATCCGCGATCTGGACGCCGCGCTGGACCGGGTCTCGGCGAGGCGCGATGGCGACGCCGGCGCGCGCCGGCTCCTCGCGACCCCGCCGGCCGCGCACGCGTGACGGATTCAGTCGGCGGCGCCGGCCACCCCGTCGAGGTCGACGGCGTCCAGCGTCCGCGCGTGGGGCATGAACAGCTCCCAGCGCAGCTGCTCGATGGTCTCGGGCATGTACTTGACCCACAGCTCGATCGGGACGTCGTCGATCGCCGGCACGCCGGGGCAGCGGCTCAGCGCGAACAGGTAGTCCATCAGGTACCGCACGTTGGACGCCAGGTGCCCGGTGTACTCCGTGTTGGCCCGCTGGGACAGCACCCGCTCCTCGTGCATGCTGCGGCCGATCTCGCTCTCCACGAACTCGCCGAACGTCGACACGATGATCTCGACCCCGACCTCGTCCTCGGCGCCGTCGAGGAACGAGCGGTAGTCGGCCTCGAGGTCGCCCCCGAGCCCGCGCTCGCGCAGCACCTCGGCGGCCAACCCGGCGGGGGGGTGGGCGGCCAGCAGCCCGCGCGGGAACCGCAGCGCGACGCGCAGGTTGGTGGCGTTGTAGGGCCCGCGGTGGTGCTCCTCCTCCACCAGCCGGCAGGCGCCGTCCTCGCCGAGCAGGTGCAGCAGCGCGGGGTAGCGCGGCGGCTCGACGATCAGCTTGATGCCCACCACGTCGGGGATCGGCAGCACGTCCAGCTCGTCGAGCAGCGTGCCCTGCTTGACCCGCTTGATCACGCGGCGCTCGGCGTGCTGGAACTCCGCCACCATCTCCTCGCGGGAGGTGACGAGCTGCTCCACCGAGATGCCCAGCCGCGCGGCGCGCTCCTCGGCCAGGTCGTCGGCGCCGTCGCGGATCCGCTCGAACAGCGAGTCCACCAGCCGTCGCGCGCCCTTCTCGGCGATGCGCCGCGAGCGCTTGATCCGCGTCATCCCCGCCAGCCACCGCGCCTCGCCCTCGCCGACGGTGTAGAACCCGCCGTCGATCGGCGTCTCGCGGTAGTAGTCCTCGGGGAACCGCCGGTAGTGGGCGGACAGCGCCTCGATGCGCTCGTCGGTGTAGGTCGGGTGGGCGACGGCGAAGTCCTTCAGCGCGCCCTTGGTCCGGATCCGGGTCCAGCACGGCTCGGTGCCGTGCAGCCCGCGCAGCAGCCGCCGGGCCAGGTCGTCGACCCACAGCCGCGCGGCGTAGAAGTTGAAGTTGACGATCTGCTTGAGGCGCAACACGTCGCCGCCCAGGGGGCGCCCGACGGTCCAGCGCGAGAGCAGCTCGGCCAGCTCCCCTCGGTGGACGAAGCCGTCGATCAGCGGCATCGGTCCTCCTCCTCGAGCCACGCCCGGCGAGGGGGCACGCGCGCGCCCGTCACCGTCCCCAGCTCGACGGCGCGTCGCCCATCACGAAGTCCAGCGTTCCGCCGCTCGCGATCTGCTCGTGGGTGATCCATGGAACATCCAGGGATCCTCCGTTGACGGCGGCGGACTGCACGTACGGCGCGTCGGGCCTGGCGCCCTCGGCGGTGATCACCAGGTCCCCGTCGGGCAGGTGGACCGTGGCGCGGTCGAAGATCGGGCTGCCGACGAGGTACTCGACCGTCCCGGGCACCGGGTAGAACCCGAGCGCCGAGAACACGTACCAGCTCGACAGCGTCCCGCAGTCGTCGTTGCCCGCGATCCCGCCGGGATCGGTGCCGTACTTCTCGGCCATGATCCAGCGGACCCACTTCTGGGTCAGGTCGGGGCGACCGACCTGGTCGAACAGGTACGCGGCGTGCATGTCCGGCTCGTTGCCGTGCCAGTAGTAGTAGCTGGGCACGCCCTCCATCAGCTCCTCCTCGAGCTCGATGGTGTCCTCGAACAGCTGATCCAGCCGCTCGACGAGGACGTCGGGGCCGCCCATCAGCGCCGCCAGCCCCAGCGGATCGTGCTGCACGTGCCACAGGTACTGGTAGGCGCTGGCCTCGGTGTAGTCGGGGTTGTTGAAGCTCTCGGGGTCGAAGTCCTCGCGCCAGCTGCCGTCGGCGTTGCGGCCGACGAAGAACCCGTGCTCGTCGTTGTACAGGTTCTGGTAGCTGGTGGACTGCTCGTAGAGCGCGGCGGCGTCGGCGCTGCGGCCCAGCGCGTCGGCCAGCTGCGCCACGGCGTAGTCGTTGTAGGCGAACTCCAGCGTGCGCGAGACGCTCATGTCGCACTCGGAGTCCATCGTCACGTAGCCGTGGTCCAGGTACTCGGCGATGCAGCTCCGGTCGCCGCCCATGCCGCCACCCGTGGCGTGCGCGATCATCTCGTCGAGCATCGCGTCCACGTCGTACCCGCGGATGCCCTTGAGGTAGGAGTCGGCCACCATCTGGTCGATGGGGGTGCCGATCATCGAGCCGGTGTCGCCGGTGTGCAGCGCCCACTTGGGCAGGTGGCCGCCCTGCTGCTGCATCTTCTCCACCGAGATCAGCATGTCCCGCTGGCGGTCGGGCCACAGCAGCGTGATCAGCGGGTGCTCGGTGCGGAACGTGTCCCACAGGGACAGTTCCGTGTAATAGGTGAAGCCGTCCGAGGAGTGGACCTGCTGGTCGAAGCCCAGGTAGTCCCCGCCGGCCTCGGTGTAGGTCGCCGGCATCATCAGCGCGTGGTACAGCGCGGTGTAGAACTTGATGCGGTCGTCCTCGGTCCCCCCGGTGACCTCGACGATCCCGAGCTCGTCGTTCCACTGCGCCCGCGCCGCCGCGCGAACCGTGTCGAAGTCGTCCTCGCCGATCTCGGCCTCGAGGTTGGCCCGCGCGTGCAGCCCGTCGATCACCGAGATCCCGGTCTTGATCTCGAGCTCGTCGCCCTCGGCGGTGTCGAACCGGAACCAGGCGCCGATGCGGGGCCCCTCGGCGTCGGTGCTGCCCTCGCTGAAGGTCACGTCCTCCTCGCCGTCGATGCTCCACGTGCCCCACGCGCTCGGCGCGCGGTCGAAGCGCGAGACGAAGTGGAAGTGGGCGCCGCCGACGCGGCCGACGAACCCGTCGTTGTTGAACACCTCGCCGGTGATCTCGGCCCCGTCGGGGTCCAGCTGCACGTCGGCGGCCTCGATCACCCCGTCGATCGTGTGGCTCAGGTCGACCAGCACCACCGCCTCGTCCGAGGCGGGGAAGGTGTGGCGCTGCATCGCGGCGTGGGTCGTCGCCGTCAGCTCCGTGCGGATCCCGGTGTCCTCCAGGGTCACCGCGTAGTAGCCGGCCTCGACCACCTCGTCGTCGTGGAAGAACGCGGAGCGGTACCCGCGCCAGCCGGTCTCGTCCTCGTCGATCCCCAGCGTCGGCATGAACAGGATGTTGCCGAACTCGGCGGCGCCGACGCCGTGCAGGTGGATGTGCGAGAAGCCCTTGATGTAGGTGTCCTCGTAGTAGTAGCCGCCGCAGTGCAGGATCGGCATCGCGCCGCTGCTCAGCGAGGTGTCCGGCCCCAGCCGCGTCTGGCCGAACGGTACCGTCGGCCCGGGGAACGCCGCCGCGATCCCGAAGCCGATCCCGCCGGCCCCGATCAGCGGGTCGACGTAGTCCACCGGGTCGTACTCCTCGGGCGGCGGCGGGTCGTCGGGGGGCTCCTCCTCGGGGCAGCCGAGGGGGGCGGCGAGCAGAGCGATCAGCGCCAACCTGACCTTCCATCGCGACATGGTGCCTCCTACCAGCGGCCCACTGTAGCGCGGTCCGAGGACGAGGTCTTCCCGAACGGGGGTTGCGCCTCCATCAAAACGGCGTTAGTCAAACTAACATGAAAAAGAGACGCGCCTACCACCAGACCGTCCGGGCCGCCCGTGCCGCGGAGACCCAGGAGCGGATCCTCGACGCCGCGGAGCGCCTGCTGCGCGACGTGGCGGTGAGCGAGGTGACCATCGGCCGCGTGGCAGAGCGGGCCGGCGTGAGCGGGCAGACGGTGTACCGGCTGTACCGCGACAAGGCTGGGCTGTTCGACGCCCTCGCAGCGCGGATCGGCGCGCGGGTCGAGGCCCAGCGCGGGGATCCTCCCCCGGGCGACGTACCCACTGCGCTGCAGATGCTGCTGGAGCACTACGAGGCCGAGGGAGACCTGATCGCGAGGCTGGTCCAGCAGGAGCACCTCGACCCATGGGTCCGCGAGGGGATCGCCCGGGGGCGGGCCTACCACCGGGCCTGGGTCGAGCGGGTCTTCGGTACCGCGCTGTCGGGCTCCCGAGGCGGAGCGCGTGATCGCCTGATCGACGGTCTCGTGGTCGCCACCGACCTGTCCACCTGGCGGCTGCTGCGCCGCGAGCTGGGGCGGTCCCCGGAACGGACCCACGCGGTGATGCTCGACCTGGCGGAGGGGCTGATCCGGACCTACCGAGAGGAGGAGGGATGATGAACGTCCTGATCTACACGACGCCCGCCCGCGGGCACCTCTACCCGATCATGGGCACGGCGCTGGAGCTCCGTCGCCGCGGCCACCGCGTGGCGCTGCGGACGCTGGCCTCCGACGTGGAGCGGGTCCGCGCCACGGGGCTGGCCTGCGAGCCCATCGCCGCCGCCATCGAAGAGCGCGAGATGGACGACTACACCGCGTCCAGCCCCATCGGGGCGATCCGCAACGGGCTGCAGACGTGGCTCGACCGCGCGCCCCTCGAGATCGAGGACCTGCGCCGCGCCGTCGACGCCGTGCGGCCGGACGTGCTGGTCGTCGACGCCAACGCCTGGGGGGCCCAGGCGGCGGCCGAGGCCTCGGGGCTGCCGTGGGTCGGCTTCCTGCCCTACCTGCACGCGGGTCGCTCCGAAGCGGTGCCACCGTTCGGGCTGGGGCTGGCGCCCCGCGCGGACTGGATCGGGCGGGTGCGGGACCGCGTGGTGCGCCGCCTGACCCTGGGGCCGCTCAACCAGCTGCTGCCCGAGCTCAACGCCCTGCGTGCGGAGCTGGGCGTGCCGCCGATCCCCAGCATGGACCGCTTCCTCGACCAGGCGCCGCGCCTGCTGTACTTCACCGCCGAGCCGTTCGACTACCCGCGACCGGACTGGCCGGCCAACGTGCGTGCCGTGGGGCCGGGGCTGTGGTGCCCGCCGTCGGAGCCCCCGGCCTGGCTGGACGGGATCGATCGCCCGCTGGTGCTGGTGACGATCTCCACCGAGTACCAGGACGACGGAGCGCTGGTGGAGACCGCGCTGCGGGCCCTGGCCGACGAGGACGTGTTCGTCGTGGCGACCACCGCCGCCGTCGATCCCGCCTCGTTCGACGTGCCGCACAACGCCCGCGTGGAGCACTTCGTGCCCCACGAGCACCTGGTCCCACGGGCCGACGTGGTGATCTGCCACGGCGGGATGGGGATCACCCAGCGCGCGCTGGCGTCGGGGGTGCCGGTGGTGGTGGTGCCCTTCGGCCGCGACCAGAACGAGACCGCCCGCCGCGTGCTCGTCGCCGGCTGCGGCGACAGCCTCAAGCCCGGCAAGCTGAGCGAGTCGCGGCTGCGGACGGCCGTCCAGCGCGCCCGGGAGCGCCGCGCCGGTGCGCAGCGCATCGCCGAGTCGTTCGCCGCCGCGGGGGGCGCCGCCAGAGCGGCGGACGTGGTCCAGGCGGCCGCGGAAGAGCCCCTGGCCCGGTCCGCGTAGTCCTCCGGTTCTCCTCTCCCGATGGACCCGTCTGCAGGAGCCGGTGGCGCATGCCCGCGCTCCCGGTGTTGAAAAAGAACGAGCATTCGTTTTAATTTCGAGATCGAACGGGAGGAGCACGAGATGACCCACGAGATCGAGCGCGCCGGAGGCAGCGGGAGCGGGGCCGACGCGCGGGCGGTGCTGGTCACCGGCGCGGCGTCCGGGATCGGCCACGCGACGGCGCTGCACCTGGCCCGCAGCGGCATCGTCACCTTCGCCACGGTGCGCCGCACGGAGCACGTCGAGCGGCTGCACGAGCTCGGCGAGCCGGACCTGGTGCCGGTGTGCCCGCTGGACCTGACCCGCCCCGAGCACGTCCCCGGGGTGGCGGAGACCGTCCGCGTCGAGCTCGATCGCCGCGGGATCGAGGGCCTGTACGCCATCGTCAACAACGCCGGCGGGGGCGGCATCGCGCCCATCGAGCTGATGGACGTCGAGGGCTTCCGCGCCGAGCTCGAGACGCGCCTCGTCGGCCCCGTGGCGCTGCTGCAGGCCTTCCTCCCGCAGATCCGACAGGCCCGCGGCCGCATCGTGTGGATCGCCACGCCGTCGCTGATCCCGATCCCCAACGTGGCGGCGATCCACGCCGCCGACTACGCGGTCAACTGCCTGGCCCGGACCCTCCAGATCGAGCTGAAGCCCTGGGGCGTACGCTGCGTCTTCGTCCGCTGCGGGGGGATCCGGACCCCGTCGGTGCAGCGGTCGTGGGACGACCTCGACCGGGACCTGCAGCGCTGGCCCCCCGACGCGCTCGCGGCGTACCGCGAGGCCCTCGACGGTCAGCGAAGGGACCTGGAGCAGTTCGACCGCAAGCGGACCCCGCCCGAGGCGGTGGCCGAGGTGGTGCACACCGCGCTGACCGCGGCGCGTCCCCGCGGGCGCTACACCATCGGGCACATGGCCCGCGCGGCGGCGTTCCTCGAGCTGTTTCCCCAGGGCGTGGTCGACCGGATCATGGCCGGCCGCGCGTAGCCGGCGACCTCCCTAGGACGAGCTGAACAGCGGCACGCCGCCGTCGACGCGCAGCTCCGTCTGACACGTCGGGCAGTGCAGGTGGGCCTCGCCCAGCGGGATCAGCACGCGGGTGCCGCAGCCGCTGCAGGGGATCTCGCCGCGGCCCACGTCGTTGATCCGGCCGCAGGCCTCGCAGACCACCTGGCTGGCGCCCTCGAGCACGGCCAGCTCGCCGCCGCAGCCGCCGCAGTGGCTGTGGTGGGCGTCCAGCGGGGTGGGCTCGACGTAGTCCAGCTCCAGCCCGAAGCGCTCCAGCAGCCAGCTCCGCGTGGCGTCGTCGAGGTACGGCATCCAGCCCTGGACGAACATCGAGACGCTGATCCGCTCCGCCAGCTCACGGCTGTACGGCTCGGGGTACAGCTCGGCCAGCGGGGCGACGGCGTCCAGCCAGCGCTGGTTGTGGGCGTCGAAGGCCTCCACCAGCCGGTGGAAGCTGGCCTGCTCGATGCCCTCCTCGCCGCCCCAGTCCAGGTCCGCCACGGCGGCGTCCATCTCGGCGTCGGCCTCCTGGCACGCGGGGTCGAAGGCCACGGCGGTCCAGCTCTCGGCGGTGTGGCGCAGCAGCTCGTCGCGGTACACCGGGTCGCCGATCCGCGGGGAGTACGAGGCCGGGCAGGTCCGCATGTGGTGCGCGAACAGCTCGAGCTGAGTCTTCAGGTAGGCCTCGTGGTCGCCGGCGGCGAGGGCGGCGTCCTGGCGGGGCTTGAGCTTCTCGGCGAGGCGCTCGTACTCCGGGCCCGGGCGCGCAGAGCCGGCGGTCTCGCAGGCGATCCGCAGGTCGTAGTCCACCAGCGCGCCGCAGTAGTCGCAGTACAGGTACGCGGTCTGCGAGGGGGTCAGCTTGGAGGCGCCGCAGGTGGGGCAGTGGACCTGCTTGATCAGGCGCGTGGACTCGCCGGACAGCGCGCGCAGCAGCACGGCGATGGCGGCGTCTTCCCGGTCGGGTTCTTCGTCCTCGGCCTCGCTGTCCACGTCATCGTGTTCGTCGTCGTCCTCCTCGTCGGACTCGATCTCGGATTCGTCCTCGACCTCGGGATCGACCTCGCTCTCGCTTTCGCTCTCGCTCTCGATCTCGTTCTCGATCTCGGTTTCATTCTCGATCTCGGTTTCATTCTCGTTCTCGATCGCGGGCTCATTCTCGATCTCGTTCGCGACTCCGGGCGCGGTTGCCGTCTCGGTTTCGGCCTCGGACTCGGCCCCGGTCTGGGCGCCGGATCCGGACCTTCGCGAGTCGTCGCGGGTCAGGACCCAGCGGGTGAAGACGATCCCGACCGCCAGGAACAGGAACCCGACCGCCATGCACGCGATCATCGCGAGCTGTCCCAGGGTGATCCCGGCGTCGGACATCGGCCCTCCTCGTGGGGGCGAGCGTCGATCCTATGACGGATCGGGTCGGCGAGTCAGAACGCCAGCGGTCCGGGGACGTACGGCAGCGTCCCGGCCTCGCCCACCGCGGGGGGATCGACGGGCTGCAGCGCGTCGCCGTCCCAGGACAGCCACCGCACCCGCTCCAGCGCGGCGGAGTCGTCGAAACGCAGGGAGAACCCGGTCGGCCCGTGCTCCCCGACGGCGTCGACGCGGAGCCGCGCGAAGCCGAGCTCCACCTCGTCGCCAGCGGCCAGGGGGTAGCGCGGGTGACGGCCCATCCGCTCGCCGTGCGTCGCGAGCAGCTCACCATCGACGACGTCGAAGCGCAGCGTGCGCGCGTCGGTCCGGGTCCAGCGCAGGTCGTGCGGTGCCAGTGAGAGGGTGTGCCAGCTGGCGGGGAAGGGGACGTCGCGGCGGTACAGCTCCAGCGGCAGGTAGACCCCCACCGCCGCATCGGGCGCGACGAGCACCACCACGTGTTCGCCGTCCGCGTCGGCCAGCAGCGGCACGGTCTGCGCGGCCAGCGCCGTGCCCTGGCGCGCGATGCGGGTCAGCGCCGAGGTGCTGGCGTACCAGCTGATCGGCGGGGACGGCAGGTGCATGCACAGCAGCGCGATGGCCGCGATCATCGTCAGCCGCGCCACGCCGAGCTTCTCCTTTCGGCGGTCCCAGTGGCGGAGCCCCGCACGGATCAGCACCGCCAGCAGAACCGCCCCGCCCAGTCCGGGAACCAGCAGCTGGCGGGCCGCCGGCTCCACCGCCACCGCCGGGATCAGCGCCAGCAGAGCGCCCGGGAGCATCCAGCGCAGCGCGGAGCGCTCGTCGGGCTCGAGCTCGTGCCAGGCGAACCGCAACCACAGCCCCACCGCCACAACCCCGATCAGCCCCTGGGCCAGCAGCACCGGCCGAAGCGCCGGCACGAACGACCACAGGTCGGACGGCAGCCGGCCGAGCTGGTCGCCGACCATCACCACCATCCGGGGGCCCGCCGCGAGCCAGTACTCGCCGGAGGTCGGCTCGAGGTAGCTGCCCGAGCCCCAGGCGCCGAAGCCGCCGATGCGGTAGACCACCGCCCAGGCAGCCGCCAGGGCGACCACCGGCAGGGCCCGCCCCAGCCGCCGCAGCCAGGGTACGTGCGATGGCCGGCCGTCCGGACCGGCCTCCCCCGGGTGGAACACCGCGTACGCCCCCGTGTAGGCCAGCACCCCCAGCGCCGTCTCCCCGCCCAGCAGCGCCAGCGCGAATCCCAGCAGCGCCAGCGGCAGCCCCGGCCTCCAGCGGTCACGGCACCAGCGCAGGTACGCCGCGAGGCCCAGCACCCCCAGCGCCGTGGAGACCAGCGCGTGGCGGTTGGCGATCCAGTCCACCGGCATGTGGTGGGCCTCGTCCACGGCGTACAGCAGCAGCGCCAGCACCGCGGTCTGGCGGGGCAGCGTGCCGCGCAGCACCCACCACCAGGCCGCCAGCAGCAACAGGTACCAGGCCACCGAGTGAAGGTGGTAGGGCAGCGGGTGGTCGCCGAACAGCCGGTAGTCCAGCAGCTCGAGCTGGCTCGACAGTGGGCGCCAGAAGCTCAGCCGCAGCCCCTCGACGGTCCACCACGGGGCGGCGCCGGTCTCCACCGAGGCACGCCAGGTGGCCTCGCTACCGTCGTGGAACTCGAACAGCGACCACAGCCCGAACGCGTCGCGGAGCTGCTCGAGGTACGCGCCGCGCGGGCCGTCGTCGCCCGCAGTGGCGGCCTCGCAGACGGCGAGGTGGAAGTGGTCGTCGAACAGGAACGGTTGCCCCAGGGTCGAGGCCGTCACGAGCGCCGCCAGCGCCAGCGCGGTGGCCAGCGGGTGGGCGATCACCCCGTCGCGGACTCGCTGGAAGGGGGGTCGCTGCGCCAAGCCGTATCCCGTCCCCTCGAACCACCACGTTCGATTGGAGCGGATCGTACGGCCGAGCTCCGTCGCGATTGTGTATCGGCGTGTATCTCAGCGGAGGTCGTTCAGCACTCGGTGCACTCGCAGGACTGGTCGCAGTCCAGCATCCCCGGGGCCTCGGACTCGTCGCAGGTGGCGGTGCAGGCCCCGGACCCGCAGTGCACGACGGCGCCGGTGCAGGCCTCGGCGTCGCTGCCGCACTCGATGGTGCACGAGGCGTTGCCGCAGATCAGGTTGGAGTCGCCGCAGGCGTCCTTGGCGTCGCAGGTCAGCGTGCAGGCGTAGTCGTCGGGGCAGTTGAACACGCCGTCGTCGCAGGCGTCGAGGCCGTCGCAGATCATCACGCAGGCGTAGTCGGCGGGGCAGTCCAGGGTCTGGGCCTCGCAGGCCTTGATGCCGGTGCAGTCGATGGTGCAGACGTGGTCCTCGTCGCATCCGCCGGTGCACTGCTCGGGGCAGCTGGCCGAGCCCGGCGGGTCCGGGTCGGGCGGGCAGTCGTCGTCATCCCCGGCGTCGTCGTCGCCGTCGTCGTCGTCGCCGGTGTCGTCGTCGGCCGCGTCGTCGTCGGTCGATGGCGACCCCGCCGTGTCGTCGTCGGCCGTGTCGTCGTCGGTCGATGGCGACCCCGCCGTGTCGTCGTCGTCCGCGGGCTCCGTGCAACCAGGGCCCGCCCCGATCAGCAGCAGCCCGCAGAGAAGGGCCAGGGCCCATCGCAGTTCGAGTTTCATGGTTCTTCCCTCCCGTTGCGCAGGGTCATGCTTCCTCGGTCTCGACGACCAGCTCGGTGATCGTCTGGTTGCCGCTGACCTCGATGGCGATCACCTCGACCCCGTAGATCGTCCCGGGCTCCAGGAACCCGTCGGGGATCGCCACGCTGGTCACCGTGGGCCGCACGTGGATCGAGATCTCGGGCACCGAGTTCCCGTGCGGGTCCGAGTCCTCCTCGTCGACCACGATCACCTCGTAGCCCGTGATCTCCACCGTCCCACCGAGCAGCGAGTCGGTCACCGGCTCCCACGACACCACCAGCCCCGTGGTGGGGATCGCGGCGCCCTCGGTGGGGCTGGTGACCACCGGGCCGGCCGGCACGTCGTGGGTCACGGTGCCGAAGCCCTGCAGCTCGATGCCGTCCCAGGTGCGGCCACGGACCTCGTACTGCCCCTCGGGGAAGTGGGCCAGGTGATCCTCGATCGGCACCTCGGCGTCCTCCGGCTCCCGCGACTCGAAGAACAGCTCGGAGAGCCCCAGATCCTGAAGCTGGCCCACCGGCTTCAGTGCCAGGATCTGTTCCCCGTCGGGACGGTACACGCACAGCTCCGCCCAGCCGCTCTGGTCCAGCAGCCCGTGCAGCCCGGTGTCGCCGTCGGTGTCGTTGCGCTCGAAGTACAGCTTGGTGTCCTCGATCGGCACCGGATCGGTGACGTCGGCGCAGGCCAGCGGGTCCGCGTCGTCGTCCCCGGCGTCGTCGTCGCTCGCGTCGTCGTCGCCGCATTCGTCGGGACAGCCGGCTGGGCCGAGGGCCAGCACCATCGCGGCCACCAGGACCAGCCAGGCCCACGGCGCCCGCTGGTCGTGCAGGGTTCGCTCGTTCATGTGGATCTCCCTCTCCACTACGATGATCCGATCCCTACCACCGGAACATGAAGCTCGGCTGAAGTCGGCGGGCCGCAGATGGGGTCAAGTCGCGTGTTGTATAGTTGCGCTGGGATCAGGGTCCCGGCGGCCAGCGAGTTGGGTTGCTGTCACGGCCTTGGTGGCGAGAAGGGGCGGCGGCCGAGATCCGGAGCGGCGGGGGCGGTTCGGAGGGGCAGCCCGTGCCTGCTGGGGCCTGGGGGGCGTCTCGGGCGCTTGGGTCGAGATGGATTCCAGCAAAAGGTGGCGGCCTTGGGGTCAAGTCGCGTGTTGTATAGTTGCGCCATGCGACGTCTCTGCACGATCGGGCCGCTCCTCGTCTTGCTGGTCGTCACGCTGGCCGGCCCCGCCGCCGCGGGACCGTGGGTCCCCGAGCCGGGCCAGGGCTACGCCAAGCTCGGGGTGCGCTGGCTGCCGGGGTTCTTCTACTTCCCGGGCCCCGAGCACGCCGACGAGGAGGGCTGGGACGGGCCCCAGCCCTACGGCGCCTACCACGAGCTGTTCGTCGAGACCTACGCCGAGCTGGGTATCGCGCCGGGCGTCGCGCTGACGTTCGGCGACCAGGTGCTGCGGACCTTCCTGCTGGCGGATCCGCGCTCCGGCGACGTGGGCGCCCACGCCTCCGCCGGGGAGCCGGGGCTCGGCCTGCGGGTCGGCCTGATCCGGTCCGGGCCGTTCGCCTCGTCCGTCGAGCTGGGGTGCCGCGCCCCGCTGATGCCCGGCGATCCCGTCCAGCCGGTGATCGGGACGGCCGAGGGGAACCCCACCGTCGGCGCGCTGCGGATCGCCACCGGGGTCTGGGAGTTCCAGGGCCTGGTTGCCGCCGGCCTGGGCTGGTCGCGGGGCTACCTGGCGTGGTCCGCCGGGGTGGTCGGCCGCGGCGGCGGCTTCGACACCCTGCTGGTGTGGTCCGTCGAGGGGGGTCGCCCGCTGGGCCAGCGGGGGCTCGTCCAGGGCCGGCTGCGGTTCACCGGCCAGCACCCCCTCGGCGACGGCGACGCGCCGTACCACCGCAGCCCCTCCGGGATCGGCAACGGGACGCGATTCGTGGCGTTCACCGTCGAGATCGAGCGGCGGGTCGCCGAGCACGTCTCCCTCGGCGGCTCGCTGGCCGGCGGGCTCGGCCCCGTGGCGCGGCAGACCGGCGGGCCGGTGCTGTCGCTGTACCTCGCGGTGCACTGAGCGTCAGTTGCAGTAGGCGTCGTTGCTGCGGAGGATCGCCCGGCACGGGTTGGTGTCGCAGTAGGCGTCGTTGCTGCGCAGGTAGGCCCGGCAGTCGCCGGTGTCGCAGTAGGCGTCGTTGTTGCGCAGGATCGCCTTGCAGTCCCCGGAGTCGCAGTAGGCGTCGTTGGAGCGGATGATCGCCTTGCGGTCGCCCGTGTCACAGTAGGCGTCGTTGTAGCGCAGGATCGCCTTGCAGTCGCCGGTGTCGCAGTAGGCGTCGTTGTAGCGCAGCAGCGCCTTGCAGTCGCCCGGCGACCACGACCGGTAGCCGGCCTTGAGCTGCAGCGGCCGATCGGCGATGGCGATGCCGGCCAGCGAGCCGAGCAGGGCCACCACCACCGGGATCGTGATCCACCATCGGGTCCTGGACATGGCGCCTCCCTCCGCGCGCTAGAACCGCCCGCGCCCGCCGCCTATTCCCGCGATCGCGGCGAACGTCGCGGCGACAGGGCCGTGCGGCTGCGTCGACGGATTCCTCCACCCGGGCCATCTTGTCAGCTCCCCCCCTTCGTTGGTAGTCAGGGTCTCTGCATCGGCGGCCCGCGAGCGAGCGCCGCCGCCGGTCCGGTGGAGGTCCCCGTGCACAGTACGATCCTGCGCCAGATCCAGCTCCGCATGGCTGCCGAGGGCCTGATCGACGCCCCGTTCCTGCCCGACGACGAGCTGTGGACGCTGACCGTGGACCTGATCGAGGCCTACCAGGCCCGGGGCCTCAAGCTCGAGGACCAGCTCGATCCGGCCGACCGCCGGATCCAGGACTTCCTCGACGGCGAGTGCCGCCGCCTCGGCGTGGCCGATCCGCCCCGTCTGCCGCGCCGCACCCTGCGGCTGGACCGCGCCGGGATGGCGCGCGAGCTGGCGCTGCCGCTGCAGGGCAGCGAGTTCCACAACCCGGTGATCGACAGCTACCGCCTGAGCAACGGCGTGCTGCACAACCCCCGCTCGGACCGCCGCACGACCCGCGGCGCGTTCCACGTCGCCGCGGGCGGGCTGCCGGTCCCGGGGGACAAGATCGAGGTGCCGTTCGAGGCCTTCGTGCGGATGCTGCGCGTGGCCCTGCAGCCCCCCGACGAGCTCGCCACGCTGCCCCTCACCGCCGAGTGGGAGCACCCCCTGCGGTGCTTCGTGTCGCTGCTGCTGCGCCCGGTGGTGTGCCCCGCGATCCCGGGGCGCGAGCCGGTCAAGACGATGGAGACCCGGTTCCACGCGCCGGGGGGCCTGGTGGCCAACCTGGACTTCGTCGAGTCGATCTTCGGCAACGGCGGCCTGCCCCGGATCCCCGAGAACGACGCGGCGCTGGACACCGACCACTGGACCGGCCACAGCGGGTGCGTGGTGCTGGCCCCGCAGCTGACCGGGCTGCCCAAGAGGGCGCTGGGCCTGCCCCGCTGGGACGACGCCAGCGAGCGCCAGCGGCGCGACGGCGTGGCGTGGCGCGACGCCGACGAGCCGTACAACGACGGCTACCCGTTCAAGGTCACCCACCGCAGCGCCTCGGGCCAGGTGATCACGCTGATCTCGGACAACTACTTCGGGTACTGCAAGAAGGAGGTCAAGACCCAGATCGGCTTCGCCGCCAACCTCTACGGCCTGGCCGAGGAGGAGCACGCCGGCGGCGCCCTGGCGTTCCCCAGCTACCACCTGGGCAACGTCGTCGATCTGACCCACCGCCGCGAGCTGGAGGGCTACCGCTTCGAGGACGTGCCAGCGCTGCTCGGCGACGCGTTCGTGCCCCAGCCCGAGGGCCACGGCCGCGACCGGCACCACCCGGAGATCGTCTACGTCCCGGAGCGGACCCGGTTCTCGGTGCGCGATCAGCGGCTGACCTACACCCTCGACGGCGCGGAGACCTCGCTGCGGCTGCGGCCCGGGGAGATCTACGTGCACCCCGCGGGCTACAAGGTGCAGCTGGGGCGCGACGGCGGCGGCCGCCACTGGTACCTGGTGGGGACCCAGGCCGAGGGCACGTTCTGCCACAAGCCGTGCACCGTCTCGGGAGGCGGCAAGAGCGAGATCAGCAAGGCCCTCGACGACGCGGTGCTGTACGGCCCGCTGTTCGTCGACGACCTGCAGCGCGACCTGGACGTGGTCCAGGGGATCCTGGACCGCGACTACGCCGATCGCTACCGCCCGGCGCTGCGCCCCGACTACACCGGGCGCTCCAGCCGCCGCGTGCTCAGCGAGCGGCGGTCGCTGGGCTCCGTGATCAAGATGTTCACGCCGTCGGACTCGTTCACCGACGAGTACAACGCCTGGCTGGCCTCGATCCCCGAGCGGATCTGGCCGGTGGTGTTCTCGCTCAAGCGGTTCTACAAGCCCGAGTGGGGCGACGACTGGCGCCGCAGGTTCAGCGTCGACCAGATCAACGGCATGGCCGGCCACCAGCTGAAGTACCGCAACCGCAACGTGGTCGGGACCTACGTGCGGCTGGGCTACGACGACGCCGGCAACTGGCGGATCTACAAGCTGCGCCAGGACTTCCGGCCCGCGGCGAAGGTCCAGACCGAGGACGACATCTCGACCTCGGTGGTGGTCCCCCGGGGATGGCTCGAGCACCTCGGCCCGGCCCACCAGGAGCCGTCCCAGAAGCTGGTCGTCAACGTCGAGGGGCGGCTGTTCCAGCGCCCCGACGAGGCGATCCACCGCGGCAACGACCGCCAGACCGAGCAGGACATGGCGGGCGACGATCTGTTCAGCTCCAACTTCGAGCCGCTGACCGCGGATCAGGCCCGCGAGGAGACCGAGGACCTGCTGCTGTTCGATCAGTACACCGAGCCGATGCGCCGCCACCTGCTGGCCGGGGTGCACCAGAAGGACCGCTTCATCGTCTCCAGCGCCCGCCCGCGGCTGGTGGACGGCGCGCCGTCGAAGAACCCGCGCTACCTGCAGCTGCGGCCCGATCGCCAGCGCCCGATCGAGCCGTACCTGGCCACGCTCGGCGCCCGGCTGCGGCGCCGCGTGCCCGCCGGCGAGCCGGTGCCGTTCCCGGTCGACGCGGTGCTCACCGGGCGCCGCAACAACCCGCCCGACCCCGACGTCGGAATCCGTCCGCTGTGCGTCTACGGGCCGATCCACTACCAGGAGCTGCCCGAGCTGTTCATGGACTTCGTTGCCAGCCTGACCGGCAAGAGCCCGTCCACCACCGGCGCCGGCAGCGAGGGGGCGCTGACCAAGGGCCCGTTCAACATGCTGCGCGCCACCGCGGACCTCAACGCCGCGCTGGTGGGCTACCTGCTGACCGGCCACGGCGGGTTCTCCAGCGCCGCGGGGTTCATCGGCCCCCGGCAGCGGATCGACCACGACATCAGCCTGCTGATCCCGGAGATCTGGTCGCGGCTGGCGCCGGAGCACCGCCAGCCCGCGTTCCTGATCGAGCACGGCTACCTCGAGCGCGTCGAGGACCGCACGGTCGGCGGCCGCGTGGTGCGGGCCAGCCGCCTGGGCTGGCGCATCACCGAGGCGTTCGTGCGCGACGCGCTGGTGCGGATCTTCGATCACCCCCACAGCGTGTTCCCCCCGACGATGCTGCGTCCCGAGGAGCAGGACCTCGCCGTGTTCGCCGACGGCGTCGACAACATCGTCGAGGCCCAGCAGCGGGTGGCGCAGCAGTACCTCGACGACGGCGCCGTGGAGGAGGCCTGCCCGCCGCTGCGGGCGCTGCTGCACATCATGGCCGAGGGCCGCTACGGCGAGTGGGACGAGCACCACCCCGCGTTCCGCGCGCTGTTCACCCGCGAGGCGCTGCTGGCCAGCGACTGGTACCGCGAGCGGCTCCAGACGCGCCAGCGCCGCGACCGGGCCCTGTGGGAGCGCCACGTCGGCTCGCTGGAGGGCTGGCTGGCCCGGCACCCCGCCGGCGGCGACCGGCCGCGGCTGGACTTCGCCGGCCGCCTGGAGCGGGCCCGGGCCCAGCTGCGGCGGGTCTCCGCGCCGGAGTACGTCGACGAGCTGGTCGGCACGATCGGGGCCGACCCCCTGCAGCCGATCCCCGAGGAGCGCTGACCGCGGAATCGCTCGACCCGTGGCCGGCGGAGCTCGACTGGTCCCGGGGGTCCTCGACGCCGACCCCGACGCCGCCGTGGCGGTCTCGACCCACCGCTACCTGTTCGACCTCCGGATGGCCGCGGAGCTGCCCGAGCCGCTCCCGCTGCTCGAGGCCCGGCGGTTCGACTACCTGGTGGTCTCGATGATCCAGGGGGCTGTACTCCGAGGACGGGACGACCACCGGGGAGGGCCGCGCCGAGTTCTGCGCGCTGCTGTACGACGGCGGCCAGCGGGACAGCGACTCCCGGATCGACGTGGACTTCGCGTCCTACCGCAACGGACCGCCCGCCCTGCGCTATCCTGGCCTCGATGGCCCCCGCGGACGACGCCAGCGCCGGCACCTGGTTCTTCGCCACGGATCTGCATGGCGAGCTCGATCGCTACCGGTCGCTGCTCCGCGCCGTGCGCGCCGAGCGCCCCGCGGCGGTGCTGCTCGGCGGCGATCTGCTGCCGTCGTTCGCCGGCCAGCTGGCGTCCCTGGACCCGGCGCACCGCGACTTCGTCGGGGGGTACCTGATCCCCGAGTTCCTTGCGCTCCGCGACGATCTGGGCACCGACGCACCCGCCGTGCTGCTGATCCTGGGCAACGACGACGCCCGCATCGAGGAGGCGGCGTTCCTCCACGGCGCGGCGCAGGGGGCCTGGCGCTACGTCCACGACCGCCGCGTCGAGGTCGGCGGCGTGCCGGTCTACGGCTACGCGATGATCCCGCCGACCCCGTTCCAGCTCAAGGACTGGGAGCGCTACGACGTGTCGCGGTTCGTCGACCCCGGCTGCATCCCGCCCACCGGCGGGCGGCGCACGGTCCCGGTCTCGGCGCGCGACCAGGAGTGGCGCACGATCCAGGAGGACCTGGTCCGCCTGGCCGGCGACGACGACCTGACGGACGCGGTGTTCCTGTTCCACTCGCCGCCGTACCGGACGGCGCTGGACCGCGCCGCGCTGGACGGCCAGGCCGTGGACCACGCGCCGCTGGACGTCCACGTCGGCAGCATCGCGATCCAGCGGTTCCTGAGGCGCCGCCAGCCGCGGGTCTCGCTGCACGGGCACGTGCACGAGGCGGCGCGGCTGACGGGTCGCTGGCAGGACCGCATCGGCGAGACCGTGTGCCTCGGTGCGGCCCACGACGGGCCCGAGCTGGCGCTGGTGCGGTTCGATCCGGCCGATCCGGGGTCGGCCACCCGCGAGCTGTGCTAGGTTCGGGATTCACCCCGAGGACGGGGCGGTGGGAGCCACGATGTCGTCGACCGACTATCCCCACAACGGCCCGGAGGAGACGGAGGCCAACCTGGCCCACCTCCGGGACCTGCTGGCCCTCCACGGCGAGATCGAGGAGCGCCTCCGCCAGGCGATGCTGATCGAGCTGCACAGCCGCGGGCTCGTCAGCATCGACGACCTGTACCAGGAGGCCCGCACCCGCGCCCGCCACGTCGTCGCCGAGGAGTCCCTGCCGGTGGACGACAACGTCCAGGTCGCCCGCCGCTGGGACGAGGACGAGAAGCGCCACATCCAGGACCTGACGCTGGAGCACCTGGCGGAGGCCCTGACGCGGGACGAGATCGACGACCTGGTCAACCTCACCCGCAAGCGCGAGCGGGCCCACTCGCTGGAGGAGATCGCCCGCCTGGGCACGGTCTCGTTCGGGGTCCTGGCGCGCAAGGTGCGGGCGTTCTGCCGGCTGCCGATGGGGCACACCACGCTGCCCGAGGAGGACTCGGTGTCCGTCCGGCTGGCGCTGATCCGCCAGCTGATCTCGGAGCAGCTCGAGTTCCAGTCGGTGGCCAAGCGCTACCTGTGGATCCGCGACTTCGACGACCTGGTCGACCGGATCGTGGGGGACGACCAGGGCTCGGGCCGGATCGGCGGCAAGGCGGCCGGGCTCGTCCTCGGGGCCAAGATCCTGTCCCAGGCCCGGCGCGAGGACCCGCGCGCGCCGAAGCTGCCGCTGGCCACCCCCGAGTCGTTCTACCTGCGCTCGGACGCGATGGAGCAGTTCATCGGCCACAACGGGCTGAACCAGCTGCAGGACCACAAGTACCGGGACCTCGACGAGATCCGCAACGACTACCCGGTGCTGCTCGAGATCATGAAGAACGCGTCGTTCCCGCCGGTGGTGGTCGAGCGGCTCGGGCAGGTCCTCGACCGGGTCGGGACCCACCCGCTGATCGTGCGCAGCTCGTCGCTGCTCGAGGACCGCTTCGGCACCACCTTCGCCGGCAAGTACCGCTCGGTGTTCGTCGGCAACCAGGGCAGCCGCGAGGAGCGGCTGACCGAGCTGCTCGGCGCCATCGCCGAGGTCTACGCCAGCTCCCTGCACCCCGACCCGATCCGCTACCGCAAGCGCCACGGCCTGCTGGACTTCGACGAGAACATGGCCGTGCTGATCCAGAAGATCGTCGGGCGCCGGGTGGGGCGGTTCTTCCTGCCGGTGTGGGCCGGCGTGGCGTTCTCGCGCAACCCGTACCGCCGCAACCCGCGGATCCGCCCCGAGGACGGCATGGCACGGGTGGTCTTCGGGCTCGGCACCCGCGCCGTCGACCGCGTCGGCTCGGACACCCCGCGGGTGATCCCGCTGGGGCTGCCGGCGCTGCGCCCCGAGGTCAAGGCCGCGGACATCGTCGCCGCCGCCCAGTCCCAGGTGGACGTGCTCGATCTCGAGCGCAACCGCTTCGTCAAGCGGCCGGCGGGCGACGTGCTCGACGCCGCCGCCGGGATGCCGGGGCTGGGGATGGTCTGCTCCACCGTGCAGCACGGCGTGATGCGGCCGCTGGTGGGGGACGGCCTGATGGCCGATCCGGCAGAGATGGTGGTCACGTTCGACCGCTTCGCCCAGTCCAGCCCCTACCCGGCGATGCTGCGCTGGTGCGTCCAGACCCTCGAGCGGGCCTACGGCTGTCCGGTGGACATCGAGTTCGCGTTCGACGGGGACCGGCTGCACCTGCTGCAGTGCCGGCCCCAGGCGGTCCGCGCCGCGTCGGAGCGGGTCCAGCTGCCCGAGGACGTCGCCGCCGGGGACCAGGTGTTCTCGGCCAGCCGCGACGTGATCAACGGCTCGGTGCCGGATCTGGAGTACGTGGTGCTGATCGACCCGCGGGACTACAACGCGCTGCCGGACGACCAGAGCCGCATCTGCGTGGCGCAGGTGGTGCGCCGGCTCAACCGCGCGCTGGAGGGCCGGCGCTTCGCGCTGCTCGGGCCCGGCCGGTGGGGCAGCCGCGACCTGCGGCTGGGCGTGCGCGTCACCTACTCCGACGTGGACAACACGCGGCTGCTGGTCGAGATCGCCCGCAGCCAGAGCGGCTACACCCCGGAGGTCTCGTTCGGCAGCCACTTCTTCCAGGACCTGGTGGAGTCCGACATCCACTACCTCGCGCTGTACCCCGACGAGCCCGGCGCGGTGTTCGACGAGGGGCTGCTCCACGGGGCGCCCAACCGGCTGGCGGAGCTGCTGCCCGGCGACGCCCCGTTCGCCGACGTCGTGCGCGTGATCCACGTGCCGTCGGAGACCGGGGGCCGGGTGCTGCGCGTCGACCTCGACGAGGGCCGCCAGCGGGCGCTGGGGTACCTGACCGTGCGCCAGGAAGAACCCGCTCCGGCCTAGGAGCGGAGCGCGCCGCCCATCGGCAGCGGGCGGGCGGCGTCGGTGATCGCCCCGATCTTCACCGCCCAGCTGGTCCGCGCCGCGATGTCCTCGTCGGTCACGTAGTGCACGTCGAGCAGCTGGTCGCTGCGGTACCCCGAGCGCAGGTAGTTCATCTCGGCCAGCGAGCGGCTCCAGCCCTCGAGCCACAGCGCCAGGTGCTCGCGCTGCTCGTCGCTGGCGCGCACGTGGATCAGCAGGTCGATGTCGCTGCCGGGCCCGGCGGTGGCGTTCTTGGTGCTGCCGAAGACGTAGAACCCGACGACGCCGAAGCGCTCGGGATCGAGGCTCGCCGCGATCTGCTCCGCCATCTGCAGGCGCCAGCGCCAGAACTCCGCCGGATCCCGGTGGTGGTTGGCGCGCTCGGTCTCGCGAGGCGGCTCGCTGGCGACCCCGTCGGGCTCGATCAGCAGCCCCATCGCCTCGTCGAGATCGGCGTTCATCAGCACCCGCAGGACCTTGCCCTCGGTGCAGGCCGGTACGTCGAGGACGTGGACCACGTCGGCGAGCGCCGCGTACTCCGGGAGCATCTCCGCGAGCAGGTTCGGCGAGCGGGTCAGGAACCGCTCCCGGAACCGGTTCTCGGGCTCGTCGGGGTACAGCGGCAGGTAGCGGATCCGGGCCTCGACGAGGTCCTGGAAGAAGTGGGTGCCGAACGACAGGTCCGGCACGTAGCTGCCCTTCTGCCGGGCGATCTCGATCAGCAGCGCGGTGTTGTTGATGTCCGAGTAGGTCACCGACACGCCGAGCTTGATGTCGCCGCGGCTGCCCCACCGGCCCGGCCCGAGCAGCGCGAAGCGGCGCTTGGGCAGCAGCTTGTTGAGCTTGCCCACCGCGCGGCCGACCTCCTGCATCTCGTGGCGCGAGCCCAGCGCCCCGTAGGCCACGGGGTCGACGTAGACCAGGTGCGTCAGATCGGGCATCCACCCGTTGGAGACGTAGCGGTTCGCGGTGAACAGCACGTTCTTGTCGTCCACCTCGCGTGGGATCGGCGCGGGCTTGCCGCCGTCGGCGTCGCTCTGGGTCCGGCACTGCAGCAGGTACAGGTCCTCGCCGTCGTGGGCGAACTCGATGTCCACCGGCTTGCCCATCGTCTCCTGCAGGCGCTGGAGGATCTGCCCCATCTGACCGACGAACGGCGTGTCGCGGGTCAGGCCCTCGAAGGTCGCCACCAGGTCGTCCTCCTCGGGGTCGGTGAGCAGCGGCACCGGCTTGCGCAGCAGGTCGCCGTCGATCACCGAGTAGACGTCGGTCAGGCGCGGCACCTGCGAGCCGGCCTCGCGCAGCAGCTGCGTCAGCTCGATGGTGCGGAACCGCTGCTCCTCGAGGTCGATCACGTCGACCTTGCGCGGGCTGTAGCGCACGATCTCGTCGACGCTGGTGTTGGCCCGCAGCGTGGGCTGACCGGGGACGACCAGCACCGGGTAGTCGTCGGCGACACGGTCGACGGCGCGGCTGCCCAGGCCCGGGACGAGGCGCAACAGCCCGTCCTCGCGCCGGATCCGCGGGGACCAGCGGAACTCGTTGTGGCTGAACGCCACCCCGGCGAAGGCCGGCAGGAAGTAGCGGCCGACCTGTTGCCCGACCACCTCCTGGATCAGCACGCCCATCTCCTCGTTGAAGTCGATCAGCCCGTGCTCGCGGCGGTACTCGATCGGGTCCGGGCCGAACACCGAGGCGTAGACCTCGGCGATGGCGTCGAGCAGCGCGGCGAGCCGCTGCTGGCGGCTGCCCAGGTTGGCCAGGAACAGGCTCTTGTACTTGCCCGAGAACGCCGTGCCGACCCGGTCCTCGAGCAGGCTGCTGCTGCGCACGATCACCGGGCGGCCCTCGAACTCCGCCAGCGCCACGGTCATGCCCTTGATCAGCTCCGGCGGGAACCGCGAGCGCTTGAACAGCTGGATGATGTTGGGGTAGTCGTGCCGGATCTCGTCGATGCTCTTGTACTTCTGCTCGTGGACGTCCTCGAGGTCGTTGTAGGCGATGAACTGCCGCAGCCCCGACGAGGCGACGAACCACGTCAGCGGGACGCGCACCCGCGTCTCCTGGGACAGCTCCGGGTCCTTGCGCAGGATGCGGTGGGCGAGCACCAGCCCCGAGGCCTTGCCGCCCAGCTTGCCGTGGCTCTCCGCGGGCATCACGACCCGGTCGAGGATCCGCTCGAAGGCGTTGGTCCCGATGTACTCCTTGGCCACGTTGATGAAGTCGAGCTGCTCGGTCAGCAGCTTGCGGATCAGCGCCACCCGCAGCCCGGCGGTGGTGTAGCGCGGCAGCTCGCCGACGTCGGCGACGACGTGGTGGTAGCGCCGCAGCGCGTCGGCGATCTCGGGCAGCGAGCTGCGCTCGGCGTGGAGCACCTTGGTGAAGTAGTTGGCGCGGTCCTCGACCATCCACCGCTGGATCCGGGTCAGGATCTCGTCGTCGGTCAGGCACCGCGTGGCCAGCTCGAACGGCTCGTCGGTGAGCAGCCAGGCCTCGTCGGCCTCGCGCGTCTGGCCGGGGGCGTTGACCTCGCCGACCCCGTCCTCGCCGTCCAGCGAGCCCTGGGTGCCCCGATCGAGCCACGCCCCGGCGTCCTCGCAGCCCGTCCAGAACAGGTGGTTGAGCAGCTTGCGCGCGATGCGCAGGTACAGGTCGCGGTCGGACTTGCGCAGCAGGTGGACGGCGGCCATCCACTCGCCGGAGCGGTGCGTCTCCAGCTCGACGCTGACCTGGTCCAGGTCCTGCCGCATCTCCTTGAGCTCCTGGTAGAACATGAAGTGCGACAGCCGCTGGGCGATGGTCTTGATCAGCCGGATCTCCTCCTTGAGGAACGGGCCCTGATCCTCCCGCGGGCGGGGCTCGGTGTAGTACACCCGCACATGGCCCACCGGCTCGGTCTGGATCACCAGGTCGGCCTGCAGCCGCCACGGCGTGTGGGTGAACTCCCCGGAGCGATAGGTCTGCCCCTCGTAGCGGATCTCGGCCTGGCAGACGTCGGGGTACTGCCAGCCCGGGGGGATCACCTTGACCGCCGCGGCGAGCAGGTCGTGGACCTTCATCTCGGGGCGGTTGATCAGCTCCTCGACCTCGTACAGGCAGTTGAGCTCCTTGGCTCGCTCCTGCAGGGCGACGAGCAGCTTGTCCGCGGGCCGGCCGGTGTCAGTCATCGTGGATCACGATCCCCCGTCCCGTGCGCCCGTCGGCCAGGACCCGCAGCGGCGCCGGCGTGCGCAGGTGGCGCACGTGGGCGGTCTCGGCGACGGCCGGCTGGTCCATCAGCCACGCGAAGTCGATCCGGGTGCGGTCCCGCACCGACAGGTACAGCACGTGGAAGGCGATGAGGTTCTGGAAGAAGTGGGACCCCTGGCTGGGGTCGGGCTGCATGTTGGGCAGGGTCGCCTCGACGATCACCCGCGCGCCCTGGATCTGGCCGTAGTCCACGGGGATCCCGAGCCAGGGGTCGGAGCTGCCCCAGCGGCCGAAGCCGATCAGCAGGTAGGGCCGCCCGGCGTGCCGCAGCGCCACGTCGAGGCCCTCGATCTCGGCGGCGATCTCGCGGGTCGCGGCCGGGTCGAAGCGGTCGGGGCGGACCAGCACGACGTCCTCGATGTCCGCGAGCTCGCCGTGCCCCAGCGCGGCGTCGGAGGCCAGCACCACGCCGGGGCCGCGCATCAGCTCGTCGTCGATCTCGACCGTCCCGTCGGCCACCGCCATCGGCCGGACCTGCAGGAACCCCAGCCGCGCGGGGAGGCCGCGCTTGGGGTGCAGGTCGGCGGCGAACTCGATCTCGACCGCGGTGCCGACGACCTCCTCGCAGCGCGCCAGCAGCCGGCGCACGACGTCGTTGAGCGGCACGTCGCGGAACAGCCGCAGCGGGGCGAAGTCGAGGACCCGCGGGCCCGGGTTGCCGATCCCGGGGACCACCGTGCCCTGGCCCGCGACGAAGGTCGACGCGACGTACTTGAGCACGTCGTCGTACTCCGCCTCGCGCAGCCCGGGGTGCAGCAGGTACTCGTCCTCGCGCACCGGATCGGGGGTCGGGGGGCGGCCCATGTTCACCGCCCAGAACCGGTTCTGGGTGTTCTTGATCAGGTCGCGGGGTCCCCCGTAGGGCATCGGCTTCTTGGGGTACGCCGGGGTGTAGGTCCAGCTGATCCCGCCGTCGACGATCGTCTTGCCCAGCCCCAGCGCCAGGTTGACCACGCCGTCCTCGGGCCTGGCGCGGCCCATCGGGTAGTAGTTGTAGGAGCGCGCGACCCCCGACAGCGTCGGGTAGAACCGGTCGCCGCGGCGCGTGCCGACCACCTCCTGGAGGATCACGGCCATCTTCTCGTCTCGCGGGTTGCGCCCGACGCGCTCGATGTAGCGCTGCGCGGCGCGGAACCAGGTCGACGCCCAGACGAACTTGATCGCCTCCACCAGGCGGCGGAAGCGGGTGTCCGGCTCCGGCTGGTGGTTGGGGATCATCTTGGTCGCGTAGACCCCGGCGAACGGGTGGTGCAGGTCGTCCTCGAGCAGGCTCGAGGAGCGCACCGCCAGCGGGGTGTGCAGCCGCTGGCCGAGCGTGCGCAGGTCCCCCACCACCAGCGGGGGGAGCTCGCCGCGCTGGAAGGCGTGGGCGATGCGATCGTCCGGCTCGCCGGAGCGCAGCAGCCGGGACAGATCGTTGTGGGCCACGAACTGGTCGAACAGGTCGGTGCCCAGCACCGTGGCGGTCGGCACGAACAGCTCGAAGCCACCGCGGGCGGCCTCGTCGAGGGCGGGCAGGATCTCGTCGAGGACCAGCGCCAGGCTGCTGGCCTTGCCCCCCAGGCCGCCCCCCCCGATGCGCGTCAGCGCGGCCGGCGCGCCGCGGTGGTTGCGGTCGTAGACCGGGACATCGCGACCGCTCAGACCCAGCCCCTCTCGCGGCACGCGGTGGCCACGCGGTTGATCGAGATCACGTAGGCCGCGTCGCGCATGTACAGCTTGCGCTTGCGCGCCAGCTCGCTGATCGCCAGGAACGCCGACGTCATCTTGAGGTCCAGCTTGCCGAGGACCTCGTCGATCTCCCAGAAGTAGTTCATGTTCGACTGCACCTGCTCGAAGTAGGAGCAGGTCACGCCGCCGGCGTTGGCCATGAAGTCCGGGATCACGAAGATCCCGCGCTCGTGGATCACCTTGTCGGCGTTGGGCGTGGTCGGCCCGTTGGCGCCCTCGGCGATGATCCGCACGCGCGGCCCGATCCGCTCGACGTTGTCGCGGTTGATCTGGTTCTCCAGCGCCGCGGGGATCAGGATGTCGACGTCCTGGTCGATCCACACGTCGCCGGGCTCCACCGAGTAGCCCAGCTCCCGGGCCTTGTCCTTGTCGATCCCGCCGAAGCGGTCGGTGATCCCGCGCAGCTGCTCGAGCTCCACGCCGTCCTTGCGGACGAACGCGTAGGAGGTCTGGTCCTCCTGGTCCCAGCTGGAGACGCACACCACCTTGCCGCCGATCTGCTCGTACAGCTCGATCGCGTACTGCGCCACGTTGCCGAAGCCCTGCACGCTGGCGGTGGTGTCGCCGGGGCGCAGGTCCAGCTCCTTGAGCGCCTCGCGCAGCGTGTAGACCAGGCCGTAGCCGGTGGCCTGCGTGCGGCCCAGCGAGCCGCCCATCCCCACCGGCTTGCCGGTGATCAGGCCGGGGTAGCGGCCGCCGTGCAGGGTCTCGTACTCGTCGAGCATCCACAGCATGTGCTGGGCGTTGGTCATCACGTCGGGGGCCGGCACGTCGCGCACCGGGCCGATGTCGCGGGCGAGCTGGCGCACGAACCCGCGGCAGATCTGCTCCTGCTCGCGCAGCGACAGGTTGTGCGGGTCGCAGATCACGCCGCCCTTGCCGCCGCCGAGCGGGATGTCCACCGCGGCGCACTTCCAGGTCATCCACATCGACAGCGCGCGGACGGTGTCGACGGTCTCCTGGGGGTGGAACCGGATCCCGCCCTTGCACGGACCGCGGGCGTCGTTGTGCTGCACACGGAACCCCTGGAACACCTGGACGCTCCCGTCGTCCATTCGCACCGGAATGCGGAAGTGGTACTCCCGCAGCGGGGTCCGCAGCAGCGCGCGGGTCGCGTCGTCGAGCCCCAGCAGGTCGGCGATCTTGTCGAACTGCTCCTGCGCCATCTCGAAGGGATTGAAGCCTGCCGTTGCCATCGGTCTCGCGCCTCCTGGCCGCCGGCGTCTTGCCGAGCGGGACCGCAACATTCGCGCGGCTGTTCGGGGATGTCAACACGGGCGTGCCCGCGCGTGCGCTGTGCGACGCCACGGCACGGGTCGTGCGCGGTCAGGGGGAGGCCGGCTCGGCCGCCGCCGCGGGCCCGAGCTGGCTGGTGCAGTGCGGGCAGCGCAGCGCGTCCTGGTCGATGGTCGACTTGCACTGCGGGCAGATCTTGGTGTGCGGGGGCGCGGGGGTGTCGGGGCGGCGCAGCCGGTTCATCCACCGCACGGCGAAGAACAGCACCACGGCGACCAGCAGGAACGCCACGATCGCGTTGAGGAACGCGCCATAGGCCAGCACCGTCGCGCCGGCCGCACGCGCCTCGGCCAGCGTCGCGAACGGCCCCGCCACGTCGCCGGTGCCGAGCACGACGAACTTCTCGCCGAAGTCCAGCCCGCCGGTGAGCAGCCCCAGCGGGGGCATGATCACGTCGTCGACCAGGGACTTGACCACCGTCGTGAACGCGGCGCCGAGGATGATCCCGACGGCCATGTCCATCACGTTGCCCTTGATCGCGAACTCCTTGAATTCCTTGAGCATCGCAGCCTCCCACGCGGGTTCTACGACTGATTCCGGCTGCGGGGAAGACCCGTGCCGATCGACGCGCCGCCTATCGCGCTCCGGGCCGCGAGGACGTACGGTAGGCGTTCCTCGGCCAAGCCGCTGGCGGACCTGCGGGTGGGATCGCGACCGTGCGCGCCGGGGAGGGGAGGTGTCCCATGAACGAGGTCTGGATCCGCCTCAAGGAGCTGTTCGCGCCGGCGTCGATCGCCGAGCGGCTGGTGGACCAGTGGCTGCCCGACCTGGTGGTCGCGGCGATCGTGCTGCTGTCGTCCTGGCTGCTGTGGTTCGTCGTCGGGCGCACGCTGGGGGCGGTGTTCCGCCGCACCCACCTGGACGAGACCGCGCGCTCGTTCCTGCTGGCGGTGCTCCGGTACGCGATCCTGATCGTCGGGCTGGTCACCGCGCTGAGCCAGCTGGGGGTCAACACCGGGTCGATCCTGGCCAGCCTGGGGGTCGTCGGGCTGACGATCGGCTTCGCCGCGCGGGACACGCTGTCCAACGTGATCTCGGGGCTGTTCATCTTCTGGGATCGGCCGTTCGTGATCGGCGACCTGGTCGAGATCGACGACCACTACGGCAAGGTCCAGGAGATCACGATGCGTTCGACGCGGGTGGTGACGGTGGACGGCCGGATGCTGGCGATCCCGAACAGCAACGTGGTCAACACCACGGTGGCGTCGTACACCAACTTCCCGCACCTGCGGATCGAGATCGACATCACGGTCAACGTGGCCGAGGATCTGGATCGCGTGCGCTCGATCCTGCTGGAGCTGGTCGCCGACGACGACCGCTACATGGCCGAGCCGGCGCCGGAGATGGTGGTGACCGCCCTGAACGACTACAACACCGCGGTCCAGCTGCGGGCCTGGCTCGACAACGAGCGGGAGCACGTCGCGGCCCGCCTCGCGCTCCGCGAGCGGGCGTTCCGGGCCCTCACCGCGGCCGGGGTCGACCTGCCGTTCGAGACGCTGCGGCTGGAGCCCCTGACGGTCCGGCAGTCCGCCCAGGTGGGGAGCGCCTGACCCGATGCCCTCTCCCGCGGCCCCCGAGCAGCGCGGCCACGGCTTCGGCACCGCACCGGTGTTCCTGGCCGCGATCAGCACGATCCTCGGTGCGATCCTGTTCCTGCGGTTCGGCTACGCCGTCGGCCACGTGGGGATGCTCGGGGCGTTCGCGATCATCCTGATCGCCCACGCGATCACGATCCCGACGGGGCTGGCGGTGGCGGAGATCGCCACCAACCTCAAGGTCGAGGGCGGCGGCGAGTACTACATCATCAGCCGCTCGTTCGGGCGCACCGTGGGGGCCGCGATCGGGATCTCGCTGTACCTCTCGCAGGCGGTCTCGGTGGCGTTCTACCTGATCGCGTTCTCCGAGGCGTTCCGGCCCCTGTTCCCGCTGGTCGAGGAGCACCTCGGGTTCACCCCCGACGTGCGGATGGTGGGCATCCCGGCCGTCGTGCTGCTGTCGGTGCTGATGCTGACCAAGGGCGCCGACCTGGGCGTGCGCGCGCTGTGGGTCGTGGCCTCGATCCTCGGGGTCTCGCTGCTGCTGTTCTTCCTGGGGTCGCCGACCCAGCCGGGGATCGAGCTGGACCTCACGGCGCGGACCGCGAACCCGGACCCGTTCTTCACGGTCTTCGCCATCGTGTTCCCGGCATTCACCGGGATGACGGCCGGCGTCGGCCTGTCGGGGGATCTGCGGAACCCGCGGCGATCGATCCCGCTGGGCACGATGCTGGGCACGCTGGTGGGGATGGCCACCTACATCGCGATCGTGTTCAAGATGAGCATCAGCGCCACGCCGGACGAGCTGGGCAACGACCCGTTCATCATGAGCAGGATCGCGCTGTGGGCCCCGGCGATCTTCATCGGCCTGGCGGCGGCCACCGTCTCCTCGGCGATCGGCTCGATCCTGGTCGCGCCGCGGACCCTGCAGGCGCTGGCCCACGACGGGGTGTTCCCGGTACGGCGCGTCAACCGCCTGCTGGCCAGCGGCCGCGGCGAGGCCAACGAGCCGTTCGTCGCCACCGTGTTCACCGCGGCGCTGGCGCTGGTGTTCGTGGCGCTGGGCAGCGTCGACGTCGTCGCCCAGCTGATCTCGATGTTCTTCATGGTCACCTACGGCGCGCTGTGCGCGATCAGCTTCCTGGAGCACTTCGCGGGCAACCCGTCGTACCGGCCGACGTTCCGCTCCAAGTGGTACCTTTCGCTGATCGGCGCCGTGGCCTGCGGCGTGATGATGTGGCAGATGCAGCCGCTGTACGCCGTGGTGGCGGCGGTGGTGATGGCCGCCCTGTACCTGTGGATGAAGCGCACCATGAAGGGCGGCCGCGACCTGTCGGACATGGTCCAGGGGGTGCTGTTCCAGCTGACGCGCAAGCTGCAGGTGATGCTGCAGAAGAACCAGGCGTCGCTGTCGATGACGAGCTGGCGGCCTTCGTTCATCGCCATCTCGGCCCACTCGCTGACCCGGCTGGCGCCGTTCGACCTGCTGCGCTGGATCTCCCACTACCACGGGTTCGGGACGTGGATCCACTTCGTCAAGGGGCCGCTGTCCGAGGAGCTCAACGACAAGGCGCGGGGGATCCTCGACAGGCTGATCCAGCAGATCCAGGCCAGCCGCGCGGCGCTGTACGTCGACACGATCATCTCGCCGAGCTTCATGACCGCGGTGGCCCAGATCGTCCAGATCCCCGGGATCTCCGGGCTGGACAACAACTCGATCCTGTTCGAGTTCCGCAAGGGCAAGGACGAGGAGATCGCCGACCTGCTGGTGGGTAGCAAGTTCGCCTCGGTGGCGGGGTTCAACATCTGCGTGCTGCGCAGCGCGGACCACCACTTCGGCTACAAGCGCACGATCCACATCTGGCTGCGCCCCGGCGACTACCGCAACGCGTCGTTGATGATCCTGCTGGGCTACATCCTGATCGGCCACAAGGAGTGGAAGGGCGCCACGATCCAGCTCTACGCGGCGTTCACCGAGCGGGAGCTGGACCGCGGCGTGGCGCGGCTGAACACGCTGATCGGCCAGGGGCGGATCCCGATCTCGATCAACAGCGTGGAGTGGGTCCCGATCCCCGACGGCACCGACTTCGACGAGATGGTCACCCGCCGCTCGACCGGCGCCGACCTGGTGATCACCGGCCTGTCGCTGTCCAAGATGCAGGCCGACGGCGGCGCGTTCCTGACCGGCTTCGAGGGCATCGCGGACCTGCTGTTCGTGCGGGCAGGCCAGGAGATCCTGATCACCGCCGACGACGAGGAGGCGCCGCCGCCGGCCCCCACGGAGCCGATCCCGGACCCGCCCGGATAGCGGCCGGTCGCCGGGATCGCCCCCTCCCGGCGCTCACCCCCGTGGCAGATCCGGCTCCTCCAGCGGCACCGGGCAGATGTCGTGGCGCTGGCAGGTCGCGCAGCGCTCCCCGGACCACAGCGCGTCGTACTGCTCGAGGACCGCGTCGACCAGCGCGGGCGAGCGCGACCACACCCCCCATTCGAAGTTGCGGCGGTGGCGCCCCTTGGCCCCCAGGCCGGCGCCGGTGAGGTTGGCGGAGCCCAGGTACAGGCGCTCCGCGTCGACCACCACCGCCTTGGCGTGCAGCCGCGGGCAGCGACGGATCACCAGCTGCGAGGGCAGCTCGCGGCGCAGCTCCTCCAGCGCCGCGCTGCTGGGCACCGAGGCGTGCAGCACGCGGACCTCGACGCCCCGCCCGGCGAGCTCGATCAGGTGCGGGATCACGGAGCGCGCCCGGCGACCGCCGGTGGGGACCCGCATCGCCTTGAAGTTGGCGGTGGCGATGGCCAGCGAGGCCGTCGCCTCGAGGATCCCGTCGAGCACGACCCGCTGCAGGTGCTCGTCGTCGACGACGAGCTGCGCGAAGCCGGACGCTGCAGCCGGCGAGCGGGAGGTCATCGTTCGCAACTATACAACACGCGACTTGACCCCAACCCCCAAACCCAGCCGCCCGTTCTCGTCACCTCGAGCGATCGTGGCCCCGGGGGAGGTACAGGCGCCGCCGGGTGAGGTAGCGGGGGCCGGCGTGCAGCGAGATCCCCGCCAGCATCTGCGCGGCGCGTATCGACTGGCGGTGGGGCAGGGGCTCGCCCAGCGCGGCGTGGAGGTACTCGAGGGTGTGGTTCACCGGCTTGCGGTAGCGACCGAGCAGCCGGGCCCCGGAGAGGGTCAGCAGGCACCCGGTGCAGTAGGTCACGACCTCGTCGCCGGGGGCGCGGTCGAGGGCCCGCGCGGCGCGCATCGAGGTCCGCGCCAGGTCCCGGAAGCTGTAGCGGTTGGCGCCGGCGGCGATCCCGCAGCACAGGCCGTGCTCCCGGCCCGGCTCGGTCTCGTGGACGGTCAGCCCGCAGCGCCGCAGCAGCGCCCGCTGGCGGTCCATGAACCCGGCGCCGAGCACCCGGCCGTGACACGAGTCGTGGACCACGACGCTGCCGGTCAGGGGGTGATCGAGCCGCAGCGCCCCGCGGTCGAGGCGCCGCTGCAGCCAGCGGTCGAAGGACGTGACGCGGAAGTCGAAGCGCGCGCCGAACTGCTCGGGCAGGATGTGGCGGAACATGTTGAAGCAGGCGGGGCAGGCGAACACCAGCTCGTCGAGCCCGCGGCCGGCGTAGAACCGCACCAGCCGCTCGGCGATCTGCGCCACGGTGTCCAGCGCGCCCATCCGGTAGTACATCTCGCCACAGCAGGTGTCCCAGCTGCCCCACACGGGGAGCCCGGCGAACAGCCGGCCGCTGGCCAGCTGGGGCAGGGCGCACAGGTTGCACCCGGGGAACAGCGCCGTCGCCGCCGGGGGCTCGGGCGTGTCCCACTGGCGCAGCAGGGCCCGCTCCTGCCGGCTGTAGCGCAGGCTCTTGCGGAAGTTGGGATCGCTCAGCGGCAGCAGGTACGACGCCCGGCTCGGGACGCCCTGCTGCTCGAGGCGGTAGTGCCACAGGTAGTGGATCCGCTCGTAGGGGTGGGCGTCGTGGGGGCAGAACGCGTTGCACGCGAAGCAGCTGATGCAGCGGCGCAGGACCTCGGTGTCGGTCGCGCGGCCGCGGTTGATCCTGCCGATCTCCGCGATCGCCTGGTCGCGGTCGAGATCCAGGTAGCGGCACTGCACGAGGCACTCGCCGCACTCGACGCAGCGGTCCCAGTGGAGCGCCTCGCGGAGCTGCTCGGGGATCATCGCGCCTCCCGGGCGCCGCGCGAGCGCAGCCGCAGCCGCATCAGCCACCCGTAGAGGTCCGAGGAGCGGCGCAGGCCCCGGGTGACGACGAGCCGCTGGGGGCCGGGGCGCAGCAAGGTCGCCCGCAGCACCGCGGCCCAGCGCCGCAGGCTGCGGGCCTCGGCGGCCGCCACCGGGCGCGGCTCGATCCACGTCGCCGGGTCGAGGGGCGCGGGGTGGAAGCGGGCCCCGCCGGCGCCCTCGTCGAGCAGCAGCGCGGCGGCGACGGCCAGCACGTCCACGGCGCGCTGCCGGGCGCGGCGGACCGGGTCGCCCCCTGCGGCGCGCTCGACCAGCTCCACCGGGTGCAGGATCTCCAGCGCGTCCCCGCCGAGGACCGCGGCGAGGTTGAGGAACAGGTAGCACGCGGGGCAGGACGCCACGACCGCCTCGGCGCCCGCGGCGTGGGCCTCGTCCAGCCGCCGGCGCAGGCTGGCCAGCATGTAGGTCAGCGAGCGCCGCGGGCGGTCCGAGCCGGGCCCGTAGAGCGTCGGGATCGTCGCGGCCCAGCCGCAGCACAGGGTGCGGTCGCGGCAGTGCTCCATCTCCACCAGCGAGCCGCCGCAGGCGCGCACCACGTCCCGCACCGCGCCGTGCAGCCGGCCGCCGAGGTAGCGCGACATGCAGTGGTCGTGGACCGCGACGCGGCCGGTCTGCGGCGCGGTGACCTCGATCTCGCCGCGCTGCAGCCGGTCCCGCAGCCACTCGTCGAGCGTCCCGACCTCGACGTCGAACCGGGCGCCGTAGCGTTGCGGCAGGACCTCGGAGAGCATCGCCGCCTCGGCCGACATGAAGCACCACACCTTGCGCACGCCCATCCGCTGGAACGCCCGCTGCAGCAGCGGCGCGACCTGCGCGGTGTGGTCGAGCAGCCCCATCTTGTGGGTGTCGCCGCCGCAGCCCCACAGCCCCTCGGCGCCCGCGGTGTGCGGCCGCAGCGGGTCCAGGACGGTGGCCTGGCCGAGGTACGGCACCAGGTTGGCGTAGAACCCGGTGAGCAGGATCTCGTCGTGCGGGCGGTCGAGCGCCAGGCGCCAGCGGTCCAGCAGCGAGCGCTCGCCGGGACCCATCAGGCACCGCACCCCGCTCCACAGGTTGCCCCGCTCGGTGGGCAGCACCAGCCGCGCCACGGGCGGCAACCCGCGGGCCCGCCCGTCCTCGAAGAACCGCTGCAGCAGCAGCTCGTACGGGTCGGCCCGCTGCGGGCACAGCGCGTCGCACAGGTTGCAGGTGGTGCAGTAGCGGAACGCCTTGGAGCGCTCGACGTCGCCGGCGATCAGCGCCTCGATGTCGCGCCGCGCCTCGGCCTCGGGCAGCCCCAGCACGGGGCATTCCATGAAACACAGCCCGCAGCGGTCGCAGCGCTCCTCGCGGAACCAGCGGAACCGTGTGTCGGCCGTCACCGCCGCCCCCCCCTCATGGATCCCACGGTCCCAGCGGCGGCAGGTGGAGGCGGCGGCGGGACAGCAGCGCCGGCCCCTGGTGGCGGGTCACCCCGGCGAGCACCGTCGCGGCCCGGCGGCGCTTCTCGGCCATGCTCGGCACCGGCTCGCCGAGGGCCATCTGGAGCAGCTCCATCAGGTGGTACACCGGCTGCCGCGAGCGGGGATCGGCGAGCTGGCCGGTCGGCAGCATCTGGGCGCACCCGGCGCAGTAGGTCGCGATCGCGTCGGCGCCGGTGCGGCGGGCCGAGGTCAGCGCCCGGACCGTCGCGCGGGTGATCTCGGCGGGGTGGAACGCCGAGCTGGGGCTGAACCCCCCGGCGATCCCGCAGCACAGGGCGCGGTCCCCGTGCAGCGGCTGCTCGACGACGCGGACGCCGAGCCGCTCGAGCAGCGCCCGCGGCCGGTCGAGGAACTCCTGCCCGAACAGCTTGCCGTAGCACGACTCCTGGATCGTGACCGTCAGCTCCAGCCGGCGCCGGATCGTCAGCTCCCCGCGGTCGAGGCGCCGCAGCAGCCACGGCACGACGTGCTCCACCTCGGCGGGCAGCGTGACGCCGAACCGCGGCATCACGTGGCGCATCATGTTCAGCCCGGCGGTGCACGGCACGATCAGCCGCTCGACCTGCAGCCGCTCGACGAACGCCACGAGCCGCTCGGCGGACTGCCGGACCCGGTCGAACAGCCCCATCCGGTAGTACGTCTCGCCGCAGCAGTCCGCCAGCGTGCCGCGGATCGTGACCCCGTCGAGGGCCCGCGTGCGCGCCAGGTACGGCGCGGTGATCCAGTTGCAGCCGGGGTACAGGATCTCCGCCGCCGGCGAGCGATCGGCCCAGCCGCGGACCATCGCCGCCTCGTCGGCCGGCAGCCGCGCCACCACGTACGACCGGAAGTTGTGCTCCTCGTGGGGCACGTAGTACCGGGCCCGGGCCGGGAGCCCGTCGCGGCGGATCGCCTCGCTCCAGCGGTCGAGGATCAGCTGGGTCGGGTTGGCCCCCTCGGGGCACCCGAGGTTGCACGCGAAGCAGCTCTGGCAGCGCTGCAGCACCGCCCGGGTGTCGCGGCCGTCCCGCAGCCGGCGCATCTCGTCCACCGCCTCGCCCACCGGCAGCCGCAGCACGGGGCAGCGGTGGAAGCACTCCCCGCAGAGGCGACAGCGGTCGGGGTCGAAGGCGGCGAACAGGTCCATCCGGTCTCGGCCGCCCCGCCTCGTCGTCCCCCGCGGGGAAGCCCCTCCTGGCTGGCCACGATACCACGTCGCGCGCGGTGGTCGACTGTTGCCCGCCGGATCGATACGATTCCGGGTACCGACCCCGGCAAGACCTCGGCGACCCGAAGCGAGAGAGCGAACAAGTGGACACCCTCGAGAAGCTGATCGAGATCCGCGAGCAGTACCTGGGCAAGGACCACCCGACCCTCGCCCACCTCCGCGAGGCCGCCCGCCAGGCCGAGCTCTCGGCCAGCGCGCCGCACCACGCGCCCCCGGCGCCCGGGCCCGGGGGGCCGGTCCCCGAGTCGCAGGACGGCTACCACTTCCCGCTCTACGAGGGCCACCCCCACGCCTTCTGGTACGCCGAGTGGTGGTACCTCAACTTCATCGACCCCGCCTCGGGCCGGGCCGGGATCGTCGCGATGGAGACGCTCAACCCCGGCAGCGTCGGGGTCCCCGGCGCCTGCGCGACGACCACCGTGGTGTACGACCCGGCGCGCGGCAAGCCGATGACGACCCTCGACCCCCACTGTCTTGTGCAGTGGGCGGCGTCCACCGAGAAGGCCGACGTCACCGCCGCCGACGACATCCTGCGCGTGCTCGACGACGGGACCTACTGGCTGCGCGCCCGCACCGCCAACGGCCGCGCCTCGTTCGACCTGAAGTACACCCAGGCCGCCTCGCCCCAGTTCCTCGGCGACAACGCCAGCCTGCCGGGCACCTGGGAGCACATGAGCTGGCTGGTGTGGATGCCCCACGCCCGGGTCAGCGGCACGTTCACCTTCGACGGGGTGACCACCGAGCTGCACGACGTCCCCGGCTACCACGACCACAACTGGGGGACGTGGCGCTCCACCGAGCGGATGTGGGTCTGGGCCCAGTTCGCCTCGCCCACCGAGGACCTGGCGTTCGTCGTGCCGCCCGACCTGACCTTCACCGGGGTCAAGGGCTACCTGCGCTACCACGGCACCGAGATGTTCTTCTCGCCGCAGAACATGCGGTACGAGCCCCGCGACTGGAAGCACTGGGAGGTGTTCTGGAGGTACCCGATGGCGGCGTCGCTGCGCTGCGTCGACGACACCGGCGAGTACAAGCTGGAGGTCGACTGGCAGGTCGAGGAGAACGCCACGGTGTGGAAGTCGATCCTGCTGATCTTCGAGCAGCGGACCCGGTTCCAGGGGACGCTGTACCGCGCGGACGGCCAGGGTGGCTGGACCGTGCTGAAGGAGATCGACGAGGAGGGGTTCAGCGAGTACACCAACGCCTGGGTCTGAGCCGCGGCGAGGCATGAGCAGGGACGACCGAGTCACCGAGGTGATGCCCCGCTCCACGGGGAACTACGCCCGCATGGGTCCCCGCGCGGCCCTGCTGTGCCAGGCCCTGTGGGTCCTGCTCGTGGTCAGCGTGCTGGTGCTCGACGTCGCGGGCGCGCTGGTGCGCCACGACGAGCTGGTGATCCCGATCCCCGAGGGTGGGGACCCGGCGATCGGCCAGTACCTGCCCGCCGAGCACGAGGCGCTGGCGGAGCTCGGCATCTCGATCTCCAGCGTGGTCCTGTACCTGGAGGGCCTGTCCGGCGCGGTGACGCTGGCCTGCCTGGCCTTCGGCGCGCTGATCTACTGGCGCCGGCGGGACAGCCTGGTGGCGTTCGTGGCCTCGCTGTTCCTGATCCTGGTGTCCATCGCGATGACGCAGAACGTCGACGCGCTGGCCCGGGCCGACGGCCACCTCGAGCCCGTCGCGAACCTGTTCCAGTCGCTGTCCTCGGCGTCGGTCCTGCTGCTGCTGCTGCTGTTCCCCAACGGGCGCCTGACGACTCGCTGGCTGCACTGGGTGCTGCTGCTGTGGGTCGCGCTCCACGCGGTCCGGCTGCTGCTGCCCCACCCGCCGTTCGCCGAGGATCTGTGGTCGCCGGCGACGCTGTTCCTGCTCAACCTGCCGTTCTACCTGCTCGGGCTGGCCCTGCAGGTGCGGCGCTACCGCTCGATCTCCACGCCGGCCGAGCGCCAGCAGACCAAGTGGATCGTGGTGGCGTTCGCCGCGCTGGTGGCGATCCACGCGGTGATCGTGGTGACGGTCTACGCGCTGCCCGCGGCGCTGGGGACGCCGCGGCTGCTGGACCGCCCGCTGCTCGACCTGGCCCACATCCTGGTGCTGTTCCACCTGTTCGTCGCGGCGCTGGCGCTGACCCCGGTGGCGTTCACCTTCGCGATCCTGCGCTACCGGCTGTGGGACATCGACTTCATCATCAACCGCTCGCTGGTCTACGGCTCGCTGACCGCGGGGCTGGTGGCGTTCTTCGCCGTGTGCGTGTTCGCCACGCGCCAGGTGATGACGCTGTTCACCACCGGCGAGCACCTGTGGGTCGCGCTGTGCGTCGCGATGCTGGCGGTGGGCGTGGCGTTCCAGCCGAGCCGCCGGTTCCTGCACGACTGGGTCAACCGCCGGCTGTACGGGATCGGGATCCGGCCGCGCCGGCCGGTGGCCGTCGACGGGCTGCCCACCCGCCAGCTCCCGACCTTCGAGGGCTACCGCGACCTGCGGCTGATCGGCCGCGGGGGGATGGCGGAGGTCTACCGCGCCACGGACCCCGCCGGCTCCCGGGACGTGGCGATCAAGATCATGGACGAGGCGCTGGCCGCGGACGACCCGATCTACGTGCGCCGCTTCGAGCGGGAGGTCGCCATCGTCCGCCAGCTGCAGCACGACAACATCGTGCGGCTCTACGGCCACGGCGTGACCCCCGACGGCACGCGGTTCATGGTCATGGAGTACGTCGACGGCGTCGACCTCGGCCGGCACCTGTCGCGCCGCGAGCGCCTGACGCTGGACGAGGCGCTGCCGTTCCTGCAGGACCTGGCCCGCGCCCTGGACTACGCGCACGGCGAGGGGGTCGTCCACCGCGACCTGAAGCCCTCCAACGTGCTGCTGGATGCCTCGCAGGGGGGCCTCGAGGCGCCCCACCGGGCCGTGCTCGGCGACTTCGGGATCGCCAAGCTGGCCGCCGCCGAGTCCGACCTGACCGCCACCAACCTGGTGGGCACGCTCGACTACATCTCGCCCGAGCAGATCCAGGACGCCGCCGACGTGGACGGCCGGGCCGACGTCTACTCCGTCGGGGTGCTGGCCTACCAGCTGCTCACGGGCCGGCGGCCGTTCGAGAAGAGCAGCCCGGTGGCGCTGATGCTGGCCCACCTGCAGCAGCCGCCGGACGACCCCCGGGCCCTCGTCCCGGATCTCCCACCCCCCGCCGCCGAGGGGGTCCTCACGGCGCTGGCCAAGCGTCCCCAGGACCGGTTCGCGACGGTGGGCCAGATGGTCGCGGCGCTGCGGCCGGCGTGACCCGGCCTCCGACATCCACGCGGGCAGGAGGTCGCGCGCGGTAGGATGGCGCTCATGAGCAAGTCCCGGACAACGTCCCTGTGGCGCGGGCTGGGTCGCTTCCTGGAGTCCGACGCCGGCGCCGACCTGGCCGAGATGGCGGGCGGCGTGGTCAACCGGCTCGGAGCCCGGACCGCGCCGGTGATGCGCGGCGAGATCCCGTGGAGCCCGCTGGCCAAGCCGCTCGCCGAGTGCCGCGTGGCGGTGGTCTCGACCGCCGGCTTCCACCGCTCCACGGACGAGCCGTTCGACGTCGACGCCGCCCTGGGCGACCCCAGCTTCCGCACGATCCCGTCCGACGTCGATCTCGCCGACCTGAGGGTGACCCACACCCACTACTCGCACCGCTACGTCGACCGGGACCCCAACGTGCTGATGCCCCTGGACCGCCTCCGCGAGCTGGAGCGGGCCGGCGTGTTCCAGCTCGCCCCGCGGTTCTTCGCCTTCGGGTTCGCCGGGACGATCACCTCGGCGTTCGTCGAGCCCCCGGACGGCACCGCCCACCAGGTGGCCCGCAGGCTGCGCGACGACGGCGCCGACATCGTCCTGCTGATCCCTGCGTGACCGCTGTGCAACCGGGCCGGTGGCCTGGTCACGAGGACGGCGGAGGCGTACGGCCTGACCACCGTGGACCTGTCGATCAACCGCGGGATCACCGAGCGCATCGGCGCGCCCCGCGGCGTGTTCGTGCGCTTCCCCCACGGCGCCTCGCTGGGCGAGCCCGGGGCGATCGACCAGCAGATGACCGTCCTGCGCGACCTGCTGTGGGCGGTGCAGGACCTGCGGGAGCCCGGGAGGATCATCGAGCCCGGCCACCGCTGGCGGCGCTCCCGCTACGCGCCGGTGGACCCGGCGTCGTTCCAGCGCGAGCGGCCGTTCGAGCGCGACGGCCCGGGGAACGGTCGACCGTGACCGATCCCGCCGCGAGGGGGGCCCCGGTGGGCCGCGACGAGGCCCTGACCGGAGCCGCGGCGCTCGCCGGGTCCGCGGCGCTGGTGGCGCTGGGGCTGCGGCTGGCGGGGGGCTGGGAGTCGTCCCCGGCGGCGGTCGCGGCCGTGGTCTCGCTGCCCGCCCTGGCCGGCATCCTGGCGCTGCTCGTGGCCGGTCGCGACGCCGGGCCGCTGCGCGCCGCAGCGGCAGCCGGGCTCGGCGGCGGCGTGCTGGTCGGGATCGCCGGGACGCTGGCGACCCCGGCGTACTGGTTCTCCCCCGACGTGGCCTGGCACACCGCGAAGGTCGCGCTGGCCGCCGACGGCCACCCGTGGCAGGACCCGATCCTCCGGGTGCGCTCGTTCTACCCGTTCACGTTCCACTGGCTGCTGGCCTGGCCCGTCCGCCTGGGGCTCCCGCTGCGCGCCGTGATGACCGGCACCTCGGCCGTGGCCCTCGTGGGGGTCCTGGCGTCGTTCTGGTGGTGTGTCCGGGGCCGGGTCGGGCCCGTCCCGGCAGCGTGGGCCACGCTGGCGCTGCCGCTGGCGTTCCCCGCCCCGCTGCGGGGCTACATGTTGCTGCCATCGCCCGCGAACCTGTCGTGGGCTCCGCTGCTGGTGGGGACCGGCCTGGCCCTGCGCGCCGGGACGACGAAGCCGGGCTGCGGGGCCGTCGCGGCCGGGGCCCTCCTGGGGCTGGCCGGCCTGCTGTGGTACGGGCACCTGCCGCTGCTGGGGCTGCTGGTCGTCCTGCTGGCGGTCTCGTCTCGGCCGCTGGCGCTGCGGCTGGTGGCCGGGGCGTCGCTCCCCGCGGCGATCTTCGCGTTGCACGTCCTGAGCCTGTCCCCCGGGGAGGTGTCGGGGTTCGTGGCGCCATCGCTGGAGGGTCCCCTCGCGGAGCGCCTCGCGGCGATGTCGCGCAACGCCCTGAGCCTCTCCGGAGCAGACCCATGGGGACACGCACCGTGGTGGATCGGGCTGCTCGCCGGCGCGGCGCTGGCGTGGAGCCTGCGCTACCCCGGCGATGCCCGCGGGGACCGGACGATGCTGCCCCGGATGGCGCTCGCCGCGGGGGCGAGCCTGGCCGCCGCCGGCCTGCTGATGCGGTACTGGGAGCCGTTCTCGTGGCGCTACGCGGCGGTGCTGTGGATCGTGGTGCTGCTGCTCGCCGCCTCGGGTCGCCCGTGGCGGATCGCCGGCCGGTCCGTCCCCCCCACCGCGGCGCTCGCGCTGCTCGCGGTGCTGCTGGTCCCCCGCTGGTGGCTCCCCGTCCTGCAGGACACCGTGGCGATGGACCAGCTCCACGAGGAGTGCGGCGCCGAGGTCTCGACGTTCCTGGAGCAGCACACCGCTCCCGACGAGCCGGTGTTCGCCTCGGCGGCCACCTGGGAGCACGCGATCGGCTGCTGCACGCCCCGCCCCAACCTGGTCGACCGCGACATGGGGACCTACAAGTACGCCCCACCCGGCGTCGCCGCGCCGCGCTACCGGGACTACCTCGCCGTGGTCGCGGCCCCCACGGCCGCCGAGGCCCGCGCTCTGCTGGAGCCCTACGGCTTCCGCTACGCGGTGATCCACGTGCAGGACCAGGCGCGCCCCGGCCTCGCCGCGCTGGCCCGGGGATACGAGCCGCGGCTGATCACCCGCGACTACCTCGTGGTCGATCTCGACGCCCCGACGCTCGAGCGGCCCGCGATCGACCTCGAGGGCCAGCCGGCGGCGGGGGAGTCGAACTGAGATCGTGGCTGATAGAATCCCCCGCACCGATGACCTACAACTTCGACCCGGACCGCTGGTACGACAACCACCGCGACCTGCTGGAGGCGCGGCACCGGCGCGGGGAGCTGGACGACGACGCGCTGGCCGAGGCGCTCGAGGAGCTCGACCGGCGCTACGAGGAGATGACCGACCGGCTCGACCGGGCCTACGTGATCCCCGGCGCCGCCGATCGGGAGCGGCCCTGACCGCCGCCGACCCTCGCCCCGCGCGGTCCTCGCTCGCGCCCCGGCCGCTCCCCGGCGGGGCGCGGTGGTAGGCTGGACGGCATGGGCTCCTCGGTCCTGCCGGCATCCGGTCCGTGGCGGGTGCGCGACCCGCTCGTGATCCTGGTGCTCGCCCTGGGCATCCGGGTGCTCTACCTCGCCGACTTCCAGGCCGATCCGTTCGCCCACGATCTGGTCAGCAACGCCGGGCTGTACCACCAGCTGGGCCAGGAGATCGCCCGCGGGGAGGGGCTCTCGGTGACCTCGGGGGCCCAGCCGCTGTACCCCCACGCGCTCGGCGCCTGCTACCGCCTGGTGGGCCCGTCCCCCCACGCGATCCGCCTCCTGCAGGCCCTGCTCGGCGGGCTGACCGCGGCCCTGCTGACCGTCCTCGCCGGTCGCCTCGGGGGCCGGAGCGCCGGGCTGGCCGCCGGGCTCGCCTGGTCGCTGTTCTGGCCCTCGGTGTACTACGCCGGGGAGCTCCTGCCCGACACGCTGGGCTGCGCGCTGATCGTCGCCGCGCTGGTGCTGCTGGCGCGGGCCGTGGAGCGCGGGGGCGCCGCGCGCTGGATCGCCGGCGCGCTGCTGCTGGGCCTGGCGGGGCTGCTCAAGCCCAACACCCTGCTGCTGTCCCCCTGGCCGGCGGTGGCGGTGCTGCTCGCGCCCGGCCTGGCGCGACCGGTCCGCCTGCGCCGCGCCGCGACGGCGCTGGTGGTCCCCGCCGCGGCGGTGCTGCTGCTCGCGGCGGGCTCGGTGCTGTACGCCGGGGACGAGGGCGGCAGCTCGGCCCACTTCGCCGCCAAGTCGCTGTGGGACGGCAACCACGCCGGCGCCGACGGGATCAACCCGTTCATGGGCGAGTTCGACCACGTCCGCGGGTGGGACGTGTGGGACGATCCCGAGGACAGCGAGGCGATCGCCCGCGCGTTCGGCCAGGACCTGCGGGCCTTCGTCCGCGAGCAGCCCGGCGCGTTCCTGGCGCTGCAGGCGCGCAAGGCCGTGATCTTCCTGAGCCACCAGGAGGTGGGGAACAACGCCACGATCCCCTGGCGCCGCGCGCGCTCCCGGGTGCTGGCCCCCCCGGTGTGGCTCGGCTTCGGCGGGCTGGCGCTGCTCGCGGCACCGGGCTGGGCCGTCGCGCTGCGCCGCTGGCGGGCGCTGGTCCTGCCGCTCGGCTGGCTGCTGACCTGGTCGGCGAGCATCGTGGCGATCCTCGTCGCGGGGCGCTACCGGCTCCCCGCGGCCGCGCTGCTGTGCTGCCTCGCGGGGCTGGGGGTGGCGTCCGTGCTCGACGGCATCCGCGCCGGGGACCGGCGGACGCTGGTGCGGGCCGCGGTGGTCGCCGCGGTGGTCGCCGCCGTGACGTTCCCCGACTACCTCGGGCTGCGCCGCTACCGCATCGCGTCCGTGATCGACCTCGAGGCTGGGGTGCTCGAGCGTGCCGGCGCCGTCGAGGCCGCCGCGCAGCGCTACCGGACGGGCATCGACCTGCCTCGCGGAGGAGCGAGCCTGCAGCGCAGCTACGGGCTGTTCCTGGTTCGCCAGGGCCGGGCCGAGGAGGGGCTGCGGCAGATGACCGAGGCCACCGGCCGCGCGCCGGACGACGCCAGCCTGCACAAGGACCTCGGCGCCACCCTGCGCGAGACGGGGCGACCGCTGGACGCCCGGGAGAGCCTGCTGCGCGCGAAGGCGCTGGACCCCGGCGACGGCGGGATCCGGTACGACCTGGGCCTCGTGTGGATGGACCTGGGACGGCCGGAGGAGGCCCAGCGGGAGTTCACCGCGGCCCTCGCCGAGGGGGCCGACTGGGGCGACGTGTGGCTGATGCGCGGGGTCGCCCGGGCGCAGCTGCAGCGGTACGACGAGGCCGAGGCGGACCTGCGCGAGGCGCTGATCCGGATGCCGGGAGATTGCAGGGTGCGCTCGAATCTGGGATTGCTGTACCAGCGGACCGGGCGCGAGGACGAGGCCCGGGAGGTGCGGGACGGATGCTGATCGCGGCGGAGCACCGATGAGCCGGGCGGCCTTCCGGGCGATGGCCCTGATCCCGGCGTGGAACGAGGGGCACCGCGTCGTCGAGCGGGTGATCGGGCGCGTGCCGCGCGACGAGGTCGCCGAGGTGCTGCTGGTCGACGACGGGTCCCGCGACGACACCGCGGCGGTGGCCCGCGAGGCCGGCGCGACGGTGGTCTCCCACGCCCGCAACCGCGGGGTCGGCGCCGCGATCCGCACCGGGATCCACCACGCCCGCGACCGCGGGTTCGACGCGGTGGTCGTGCTCAACGCCGCGGGCAAGTTCGACCCCCGCCGCGTCGGGGACCTGCTGGGCCCGCTGCGCGCCGGCGAGGCGGATCTGGTCCAGGGCTCCCGCTACGTCCAGCGCCGCCGCGACCACCGGATGCCGCTGTACCGCCGGGTGGCGACCCGGGCGTACTCCGCGAGCTTCACCGTCCTGCTGGGGCACCGCATCACCGACGGGACGTCGGGGATCCGGGCGTTCCGGACCGTCCTGATCGATCACCCGGGGATCGACCTCGACCAGCGCTGGCTGGACGGCTACGAGCTGGAACCGTACCTTCTGTGGAAGTCGGTCGAGTGCGGCTTCCGCGTCCGGGAGGTGCCGATCACGCTGCGGTACCCCAGCACCGACTACACCCGGATGCGGCCGCTGCTGGACTGGTGGCGGATCTACCGGCCGCTGCTGCGGCTCAAGGCCGAGCAGCTCGGCGCGGCGAGGAGGAGGCGATGACCGAGGCGACCCGGGTCGAGAGGCAGGCGCTGCAGGGTCGCCGGGTGCTGGTCACCGGCGGGGCCGGCTTCGTCGGCTCGCAGCTGGTTGCGCGGCTGCGCGAGGCGGGCGCGGAGGTGACCGTGCTCGACGACCTGTTCACCGGCCGCGCCGACGCCCTGCCCCCCGACGTGACGCTGGTGCAGGCCTCGGTCACGGACGCGGACGCGGTGAGCCGGAGCGTCGCCGGCCAGGACTACGTGTTCCACCTGGCCGCGCGGAACATCCTGGTCTCCACCCGGGACCCGGTCCAGGACTACGCCACCAACATCGGCGGCACGCTCAACGTGCTGATGGCGGCCCGGGCCCACGAGGCCACGGTCCGGCGGGTGCTGTACAGCTCCTCGGCCTCGGTCTACGGCAACCCGCGCAACGCGTTCTGCCACGAGGACGACCCGGTCTACTGCCTGTCCCCCTACGCCGCGAGCAAGCTCGGCGGCGAGAGCTACTGCGCCGCGTTCTTCGAGTCCTACGCCGTGCCCACCACGATCGTGCGGTACTCCAACGTCTACGGCGACGGCCAGGACACCCGCAACCCGTACTGCGGGGTGGTCTCGCGGTTCCTCGCCGCGGCCCACGCCGGCACGCCGCTGCAGATCCACGGCGACGGCCTGCAGACCCGCGACTACACCTACGTCCAGGACGCGGTCGAGGCGACCGTGCTGGCGGCGATCTCGCCCCGCACCGTCGGCGAGATCTACAACATCGGCACCGGCGTCGAGACCAGCGTCAAGGAGCTGGCCCACCAGGTCGCCTCGCTGTTCGGGGACGAGGTCGCCGTGGAGCACGTCGACGTGCGCGACATCGACAACCTGCGGCGCCGCGTGATGAGCATCGAGCGGACCCGCAAGGCCCTGCGGTGGGTCCCGCGGTCCACCCTGCGGGACGGGCTGCGCCGCACGCTGGCGTGGTTCCGGGCCCACCCGGACGCCCTGACGAGCTGACGCCGGTCCGCTCGGCGCGCGGGGGGCGCGTCAGCGCGAGAACCGCTCCCCGATCACGGGGATCCGGCCCTCGTGGAGCTCGTCGAGCATCCCCTGCATCCGCCGGCGCACGTCCTCGACGCAGCGCGCGAGCACGTCGTCGCGGTCGGCGTCCGCGGGGCCGAGCTCCGGCCAGCGGATCGGGGCGCCGAACCGCAGGGTCGTCTGGGCCGGCAGCGGCAGGTACGGCAGGAAGCCGACGGTCACGCCCCACGGCAGCGAGAGCACCACCGGGAACGCCTCGTTGCGCAGCAGCCTGTCCATCCGCAGCGCCCGCGCGATGCGGCGCCCGCGGCGCAGCACGATCAGCTGCTCGTGGGTCCCCGCGGTGACCAGCGGGACGATCGGCACGCCCTCGCGCAGCGCCAGGCGGACGAAGCCCGTCCGTCCCTCGAGGAACACCCGCCCGCGGTCGCGGAACGGGCGCCACGAGTCCATGTCCGAGCCCGGGTAGACCAGCACCAGCCGCCCGGCGCGCAACGCCCGCGCGGCGGTCTCCGGGTTGGCCCGGATCAGCCCCAGCGCGGTGAGCACCCGCCGCATCGCGTCGTCGGCCGCGAGCAGGTCGTGGCCCAGCGCGTTGAGCTCGCGCTCGACCCCCAGGTGGTCGCGGATCGCCAGCGCGGTGAAGAACGCGTCGGTCCACAGCAGGCCGCCGTTGTGGTTGCCCACGATCAGCGCCGGGCCCTCGGCGGGGACGTGCTCGATGCCGCGGACGCGCAGGTCGAAGTAGTGGCGCGCCAGCGGGCGCATCGCGTCGAGCACCACGTCGACGAACTCGGGATCGCGCTCGTCGAGCAGGTCGCCCCAGTCGGTCTTGCGCCACGCCGGGTTGGCGTAGCCGACCACCGAGAACAGCACGTGGAACGGCTCGAGGTGCAGCAGGTCGGCGGGGCCCACGTGGCGCCGGGCGCGGGACAGCCAGTCGCGGGCCCCGTCCAGGGCGCGGCGGCGTCTGCGGCGGTCGTCGTCGCGGGTCATCCAGCCTCCGGCCCCATCCTCCCGCCGGTTCCTCACGATACGGTCCGTCGCCCCCCCCGTCCAGCGGCCGCCGGTCGCCCCGCGGCGGTCCAGGTGCAGTATCCTGGCCGGACGGGAAGGGAGGACGTGATGGCGCGCAGCTATCGCACGGAGCAGCGGATCGAGGGCGCGGCCGACGAGGTCGTCCGGCTGATGATCGACCGGGAGACCCACGACGCGCTGCTGCACAGCCTCGGCACGACGGTCGAGGACTATCGCGAGGAGCGGGACGGCGACGTCGTGCGCACCGTGGTCACCACCGCGGAGAAGGCGATGCAGGGCGCCACGACCCACCGCGCGACGCTCGAGACCACCTGGGATCTCCCCGCCCGCCGCTGCACCTGGACCCGCCGCGACCACACCTTCGGCGACCGGGTCCGGGCCGAGGGCCGCACCGTGGTCGAGCCCCGCGGGGACGACGCCTGCGCCGTGATCGAGACCGGCGAGATCGAGGTCGAGGTCCCGCTGATGGGCAAGCGCATCGAGCGCAAGGTGGTCGAGCAGATGGAGCAGCTCGCGCCGCGCAAGGCCGCGTTCTGGACCGAGCGGCTGCGCTCCTGACCCGTCCGCCCCTCCGCGCTCAGTGCTTCAGCAGGTAGTGCAGGACGATCCACAGCAGCAGCGACGTCGTCGTCAGCGCCGAGATCGCCATCCCGATCGCCATCGAGCGCTTGATCGCGGCCGACGAGAACCCCTCGCTAGGCGGCGCCGCGTTGAACGCCGCCACGGCAGCCTCGAGATCCTCGCGGGAGCGGATGTCCGACTCGGTGGGGATCTGCCCCGTGACGAAGTGCTGCGCGTAGGGGAAGCACGCCACCACGGAGGGCTCGGGCGCGAACAGCCCCTCGTGCCACGACAGCTCCTCGAGCGTCACCGCGTCCAGCGGGATGCGCAGCGCGCGCTCCATCTCGCCGGGCTCGAAGACCAGCCCGAACGGGACCCCGCGCCCGTCGTCGAGGTGCCCGCCGTAGGACACCGAGAGGTTGCCCTCGAGCCACAGCCGCTGGTCCAGCGGGGTCTCCACCCCGGCGCGCACGTCCGCCACCGCCGCGATGCGCCGCGCCGGCTGGGCCCGCGGCACGTCCACGACGACCTCGCCGCGGTGGGTCGTGGTCACCACCGCCCCCCGCGCGCCGCCGTCGACGAAGCCCTGCCCCGGGTCGTAGCTCAGCGTGTCGCTGTCGTAGTCGACGATGACCCACGACATCATCCCGCTGTCCTCGTGCTCGGCGATCACGTACATCTCGACGCGGCTGCCCCAGAACGCGCTGGTGTGGACCGTGAAGGCCCCGAAGATCACGGTCGGCCGGGGCTCGTCGTCCTCGAAGATCCGCGTCGGAACGATGCGGTAGCCCCGGGGGAGCAGGGCCTCTGCGCGCTCCACGTCGGTGATCTCGTGGCACAGGAACAGCGCGTAGGGCTCGACCACGAACCCCATGTAGGGGTTCTTCCGCGACGAGCTCTCCTGGATCCTCGCCTGGACCCCCGCCGGGAGCTTGCCGAGCAGCGAACCGAACAGCGAGATGATCGCGACCTCGTCGGGGTGCACCATCCGCTCGGCGCGCCGGGCGTACTCGTTCGTCGGATCTGCCTTCATCGGTGCTCCTCGCAGCGAAGCCTCCGGGACGATATCAGGCCGGCGCCGGCGGTGCGCAACGGGGGACCTCGACCCCATGGTGAACCTCATGATGAACTCGTGCGTTTGGCGCGATGGTCCTGGCGCGTTCCTGCGGTATCCTGTCTGTAGGGCCAACCGCCACGTGAGATCGATTCCGTGGTCGCCCGCACGGGAGGACACATGGACGCACTCCGGAGACTTCACACGGACGAGTCCGGGCAGGGCATGACCGAGTACATCCTGATCGTCGTGTTCGTGGCGATCGCGGTGCTGATCGTGCTCGGGATCTTCAAGGACCAGATCAAGCGGCTGTTCCGCGAGAGCAACCAGGAGCTGACCAACATCAACGTCGCGCCGACGCCGTAGGTCCGGACCGCCGCCAGCCTCCCCGTCAGGGCTCCAGCTGGAACCCGAGGCCCGGTTCGTCCCGCGGGTACAGCACCCCGTCGCGCAGGATCACGGCGTCGCGCGCCGGATCGTCGATCAGATCGAGGTGGCCGTCCAGGTCGGCGTAGCGCACGTTGGGCCGCGCCAGCGCCATGTGCAGCCCGGCGGCGATCGCCAGGCCGGACTCGTCCATGCAGCCGATCATCGCCTCGAGGCCGGCGGCCCGGGCCACCGAGTTGACGTGCATCGCCTGGGCGATCCCGCCGACCTTCATCAGCTTGATGTTGACCATGTCCACCAGGTCGCGCCGCGCCAGGCGGAACGCGTCGCGCAGCGTCATCAGGCTCTCGTCGGCCATCACCGGGATCGAGACCTGCCGGGTCACGCGGCCCAGCAGATCGGGCTGGCCCCGGGGGGTGGGCTGCTCGAGCAGCTCGAGATCGGCGTCCTCGGTGCGCCACACCAGCCGCTGGGCCTGCTCCACCGTGTAGCCCTGGTTGGCGTCGAACCGCAGCTGCACCTCGGGGCCCACCGCGCTGCGCACGGCCAGGACGCGGGCGATGTCCTCGTCCACGTCGGCGCCGCCCTTGAGCTTGAGGCTCGAGAACCCCTGCTCCACCAGATCGCGGGCCCGCGCGACGGTCTCGTCGAGGGGCCGGATCCCGATCGTGACGCTGGTGGCGATGTGGTCGCGGTACCCGCCCAGCAGCTGCCACAGCGGCAGCCCGCTGACCTGGCCCAGCAGGTCGTGCAGCGCCATGTCCAGCGCCGCGAGCGCCGAGGGCCGCGCGCCGAGCTCGTCGCGGAGCTGTTCCAGCAGCAGCGTCCGCCGCAGCGGGTCGGCGCCGTGCAGCACCGGCTCGGCGTCCTCGCGGAGGCAGGCCAGCACCTCCGCGGCGGTCTCCCCCGTGACCTCGAGGTCCGGCGCGGCGCAGCCGCACCCCACCAGCCCCTCGTCGGTGGCCACCCGCACGAACACGTTGGTCGTCGAGCTCACCGTCTCGTAGGCGATCGTGTACGGCTCGGTCAGCCGCATCGAGTGGCTCCAGGCCTCCACCGCGGTCACGCGCATCGGTCCGTCCTCAGCGCCGCCGGCCGCCGATGGCGTCCAGCGACAGGCCCTTGAGATCCTCGAGCAGGGTCACCATGTGGCGGATCTGGACCGCCCAGATCCGCCGCCCCTTGTCCGCGGTGGCCACCGTGGCGTCGCCCAGCACGCCGGTGCGCGACAGGCGCGCGGTGCGGACGTACCACTCGACGCTGCGAGGGCCGTCGAAGTCCAGGTACGGGCTGGGGAACCGCGACACGGAGCGCTCGGCGAGGGCCATGTCCACCAGCTGGGGGCGCTGCGCCAGCATCATGCTGGTCTCGATCTCCCCGGCGTGCACGTCGTTGGGGGTCGAGCAGATCGCCTCCACGTCGGCGTCGCTGGTCTCTCCGGTGTCGACGGTGGTGAAGATCCGCGCGTCGCGGTTGATCCGCTGGGCGGCGAGCTGCAGCGCGGGGATGTTGCCGCCGTGCCCGTTGACGATCACCAGCTTGGTGATCCCGTGGCGGGCCACGTTCATCCCGATCTCGTAGACCAGCCGCTCGAGCGTCTCGCCGTCGATCGCGATGGTGCCGGCGAAGTCCTCGTGGTGGTACGACACGCCGAACGGGATCGCGGGCAGCACCAGCGGCCGCGGCTCGGAGCAGGCCTCCGCGGCGGCCAGCGCCAGGAACTCGGCGCTGAACGTGTCGGTGTCCAGCGGCAGGTGCGGGCCGTGCTGCTCGGTGGCGCCCACCGGCAGCAGCGCCAGATCGGTCTGCTGCAGCCGGCGCAGCGCCTCGGGCCAGGTCAGCTCGCACCACAGCTGGGTCGACTTGGCCGGCGGCGGGATCGGATCGTCCCGGCGTGCGGAGGTCGCCTCGGCGGGCGGGGCCTCGAACGGGTAGGGCGCCGCGAGCACGTCCGGGTCCAGCGGATCGAACTCGACCCACACCCGGCCCACGCGCCGCACCGCGCCGTCGGCGTGCTCCAGCAGCAGCCGGGTCAGCGGCGCGCGCAGGTCGCGGGGGATCCAGTCCACCGGGGAGCGCACCGGGTCGTAGCGCAGCCGGCCGATCTCGGGGTGCGGCCGTGCGGCGTGGGCCGCGCCCCCCCCCTCGGGGAGCCGGCCCGCCTGGGACAGCAGCCAGGTCAGGTGCTGGGCCCCGGCCGACTCCTGGTGGACGCCGGCCTCGGCCAGCGCCCGGAGGCACTCCGCGACCTGCTCGGCGGTGTACCCGCAGCGGGTCGGGTCCGCTCCCAGCGCGACGAGCATCCCGACGATCCGGCGGCACTTCTCGCAGGCCCCGCAGGGCCGCACGCGGCCGTCCTCGACGTGGGTCGCGTGGCACGAGGTCTGGTGCGCCTGCAGCTCCGGGTAGCGCTCGACCAGCACCTTCTCGATCAGCAGCTCGGACAGCGGCCGCAGCAGCGAGAACTGGGCCACGTCCCAGCCCTTGCGGTGGAAGTAGCGCGACATCGCCTGGTCGAAGAACCGGCTCTGGTCGTACAGCCCGTCGTAGTGGGTGATCCCGTGGTACGTCTTGCGCACCGTGGTGTCGAACTCGTCGCCGATCAGCAGCCGCCCCAGCCCGCGCTTGCGCAGCAGCGGCAGCGCGCCGAACAGGAACACCGCCACGGTCCACAGCCGGATCGGGTACTCGTCGGAGCGCAGCCGCTGGAAGTCGGGCCGCACGATCGGCAGCTGCCGGAGCATGAAGCTGAACACGCGGTCCGAGGTGGTCCACACCCGCGCGGTGTGCGGCACGTGCTCCGCGAAGTGCCGGTGGGCGTTGAGCGCGGTGTGCCAGTGGCGCCCCGACTCGGCCACGAAGATCGGGTGCGACTCCATCCCCAGCTCGCCCAGCAGGCCGTGGGTCAGCAGGCTGTCCTTGCCCCCGCTGGAGAGCACGGCGTGGCCGAGCCGGTCCAGGGCCCACGGACCCCCCTGGGGGCCCCCGGTGGGGAGCTCGCGGTCGAACAGCAGGCTGGCCTGGAGGTAGCGCCGCAGCGGACGGGGCTCCAGCTGGGCCGCCGCCCCGACCAGGAACGGGTTGGGATGCAGGAGCTTGATCGCGTAGATCTCGCGGGCGGTGTTCTCGGCCATGTCGGCGAGGAACCGCCGATCGTGGGCGTCCAGCGGATCGCGGAACACGATCTCGCCGCAGAACAGGCCGTAGTTCAGCGCCAGCTGCGCCCCGATCAGCCCGGCGAGGTTGCGGTCCGCGTCGGCGTCCGGCTCGAAGACGTCCTCGTCCCACTTGTAGACCAGCTCGGCGGAGACCCGCTCGCCCCCCCGGACCACCGTGTAGGGCGTGGCCAGCCGGCGCGGCTCGACCCGCGTCGGGCCCACCTCGAGGCGGTCGAAGGCCCGCAGCGCGTGCCGCACGGCGAGGTCGCTCACGGCCGTTGCCCCCGGTGGCGGTGCAGCCGCGCGATGGCCTCGACCACCGGCGCGAGGTCGCCGGCCAGCGGCTCCACGGCGGGCCGGTCCGTGCGCCGCGCCAGCTCCTCGCATGCCGCCGCGACGCCCTCCTGTGCGAGCCCCTCGCGGTTCACCGTCAGCGCGATCACGGGCCTGTCGGACACGATCTCCAGGGCCTCGATCTGCCGCTCGATGGGGTGGATCGGGTAGCCGGGGAAGCCGTCGTAGTCCCCGCGCGCGGGGGCGTGCTGCAGCACGATCCCGGCGGGCCGCCCCGCCGCCAGGATCTCGAACCCGCCGGGGTAGGCGGGGTTGAGCAGGCTCCCCTGGCCCTCGATCAGGATCACGTCGGGGCGGGCGTCCTGCCAGCACTGCCATACCGCGTGCTCGATCTCGCCGGCAACGAAGTCGTTGACCAGCGAGTCCATCACCACGCCCCAGCGGGCGCCCTGCAGCCACGCCGTCTGGCCGGTGCCCACCAGCTCGGCGTGCAGCCCGGCCGCGGCCAGCGCGTCGGCCAGCAGCCAGGCCGTGGTCCGCTTGCCCACCGCCGAGTCGGTGCCGAGCACGGCGACGGTCGTCGCCCCGACCTCCTCGATCTTGCCGCTGAAGAAGTGCAGCTCCGAGCGGGGCGGGGGCCTGCGGATGTCGCGCAGCCGCACCCCGTGCCGCTCCGCGAGGGCCACCAGCTCCGGGTCGTCGCCGAGCAGGTCGTGCAGCCCGCAGTCCACGTGCAGCCCGTGGGCGATCGCCCGCCGTACGTCCCGCAGCGCCCGCTCCGGCAGCCGGCCGCCGTCCGGCGCCAGGCCGACCACCAGGTGGGTCGCCGCCACCGGGCCCCCGGCGCTGTGCTCGACGGCCTCGTCGACGGAGGCCAGCAGCGGGATGTCGGCCGGCGCCCCGTCGAGCAGGGTCCCGGCGTCCTCGCCGGCGCAGGTGGAGTCGACCACGGACAGCACGTCGTAGCGGCGCGTGCGGCGCACCAGCCCGTGAGCGGTCTTGCCGTTGGTCGTGCGGAAGGCGCCCTCGCAGTACACGATGGCGCCGCCCTCCGGCCAGCTCTTCAGGGACATCGTCGTCACCTCCGCCCGGTCAGCACCGCCACGTAGCGGTCGCCGGGCAAGGGGCCCTCCCGGTGTCGGGACAGCAGCGCGATCAGCCCGGCGGTGGAGGCCGGCAGCACGCTCAGCCCCTCCCGCTCGCGGATCGTCCGCGAGACCGAGCGCATCGCGCGGTCGCTGGCGTCCAGCGCCCAGCCGTCGGTGGCGCGCAGCGCCTCGAGGGTCGCGTCGCCGTCGATCGAGTGCCAGTTGATCAGCGGCTCGTTGGTCTCGGTCTCGCGGATCTTGCCGGGGTCCAGGTCCTCGCAGGACGCCAGCCCCCGCCGGTACGAGTGCACGATCGGGTTCTTGCCGTGGGACGAGCCCGCGACGATCCGCGGCATCCGCGAGGTCTTGCCGCGGCGGTAGAGGCTCAGGAAGCCGCGGTAGATCCCGGCCAGCGTGGTGCCGTTGGACACCGGCGCGGCGACCACCGCCGGCGCGTCGCGCAGCTCGTCGTAGATCTCGTAGGCGATCTCGCCGTAGGCCCGCAGCTGCAGCGCGGTGTTGGCCCCGCCCGGGTTGGCGTCGTAGTACTCCGCGGCCTGCGCCGTCTGCCGCGAGAACGCGACCGCCTGCTCGTAGTCCCCGGGCACCGTCACGATCTCGGCGCCGAGGGTCTCCATCTCGTCGCGGCGCCGCGGGTGGTAGGCCCCGGGCACGTGGATCACGCAGCGCAGCCCGGCGAAGCGCGCCGCGAGCGCCACCGCTGCGCCGTAGTTGCCGCAGGTCGCCGCGGTGATCACGTCGAACCCGCGGCGCAGCGCGTCCATCGCCTGGGCGAACGCGATGCGGTCCTTCTGCGTCCCCGACGGGTTGCCGCCGTCGAACTTGAGGAACAGCTGCCGCAGACCGACCTCGCGCTCGAGGTTGCGGGCCCGCGTCAGCGAGGTGTCGCCGACCTCCGAGTCGGCGATGTTCTCGAACGCCTCGAGGCGCTCCTCGAGCTCGCGGTCGGGATCGGCGGCGATGCGCCGCTCGTGCTCCCACTGCTGTTCGAACGCGCCGGGCGCCGCCGTGGCGCCGTCGAGCAGGGTGTCGCCGGGCGTGGCCCGCAGCACGGCCGTGGGGTCGGGGGTCGGAACAGAACGCACGAGTGCCTCCGTTGCGAGTACGCGGTGGTAGTTTGCACCCGCCGTGCCAATCCGCGCGAGCGCTTCGCGACGGCGCGCGCCGCGCCGGGAGGGCGGTGATCCGGAAGCACGGCTTCCGGTCGTGTCCGATCCAGAAGTGGTGGTTCCGCTCTCGCGACGCGCGGTCCGCCGCGTCGAGGTGCTCCCGAGTGATCGTGCACCGATCCGGCGGGTGGTGGCTCTCCAGGGAGGAACCCCAGAGGAGAGCTCGTTCCCATGCTCGGACGGCAGCGTACCCAGGACCGCTCGATCGAGAGCCGGATCCACGTCACCCCGGAGGCCCAGACCGCGCTGGTCGAGGCGCTGGACCAGGAGCCGGAGGCACCCCGCTCGTTGCGCCTGTACTTGCAGGGCTATGGCTGAGGCGGTCCCAGCCTGGGCGTGGCCCGGGACGAGGCACGCGACGACGACCGGCAGGTCCGGATCGGCGACCTGACGTTCCTGATCGACCGCGAGATGGAGCGGTCGCTGGCGATGTACGGCGGGCTCGAGATCGGGTACCGCGACAGCCCCTGGGGCGGTGGCTTCACGATCCAGTTCTCCGGGGTGGGCGGCGGCTGCTGCTGAGCACACCCCCGGCACCTGTCCAGAGGTGCGCCTCCGGGCGCAGGCGGTGACGCCGGCACCTGCGCGGCACCCGCTCGCGCCCGCGCGTCGAGCCCGGCGAGGCGACCCTCCCTCCACCGGCCGCGGCGCTGGCTGCTCTCCCCCCAGCTGATCGCCGGCCCGATCGTGCGCGCCGGCGCGTTCCTCACCCCGGATCGTGGCCAACCGCCCCGCCGATGGCCGGCAGACCATCGAGGGGCTGGAGCGGGTCGGGGACGGCCGGTCCATGGAGCTGGTGCTGGCCAACGACCTGGCGATCCTGGCGAATCGCTGCTTCGCGCACCCCGAGCGGCTCGGCGGCGAGGCGCTGCCGACGGTGGCCCTGCTGTCGGCCGAGGGCGAGCCGTTCTACCACTTCCAGCTCTGACCCCACCGTGACCTCCCGGAACGCGATACCGTTCACGGGACGGCGGCTCGCCGCGAGACCGGTCTGTGGAGGGTTCGGGTGCCATGCGGACGTGTTGGATGATCGTGCTGCTGTGCTGGATTCCGGGGGCCGCGGCCGCGGAGCCGCCCACCGAAGACGAGCGGATCGAGCGGCTGGCCTCGCTGGGCGACCTGTGGGGCATGGTCCAGTACTTCCACCCCGAGATCACGACCCGCGACATCGACTGGGACCGGGCGTTGCTCGAGACCATCCCGCGGGTCGACGCCGCCGAGACGGTCGAGCAGTACCGGGCGGCCGTGGACCACATGCTGGCGTTCCTCGACGATCCGGCGACGCGGACGATCGACGCGGAGGCACTGGTCGGCACGGACGAGGCCGCCCCCGGTGACGGTGCCGAGCCGGGGGAAGACGCCGAGGAGTGCGACGGGCCGGTGCTGGAGCGGCTGCCCGGCGATCTCGTCGTCCTCGACGCGCGCGACGTCGCCTGTGTCGCGGCAGGATACAGCTGGCGGGGGGACGGCCCGTTCGTCGAGGCCATCGAGCAGGCGGACGGGGCCCGCGCGATGGTGGTCGACCTGCGCACACCGGAGGTCGCGGACGCCTGGATGGTGCACGACGCGTTCGAGCGCGACGTCTCGGCGAGGCTCCCCGCGGACGCGTTCGGCCCGGCCCTGCGCACGCGGCTGCACTCGGGCTATCCGCCCCAGACGGGGTTCTCGTCCGGCGGCTACTGGGCCGGCCTGCTCACCGTCGAGCCGCGGCGGCTCGAGCGCGGCGAGCTCCCCGAGGGCCGGCCGCCGCCGATGGTGCTGCTCCTCGGGGAGGGCTCGTCCGAGGGGCTGGAGCCGGCGTCGGCCCTGCGCTCGGCGGGGCTGGCGCGCATCGTCTACGAGGGCGATCCGGCGCGGCTGATCGGCCAGACCGAGCGCCTCGAGCTCGCCGGGGAGGTGGTCGTCGAGCTGCTGGTCGCCCAGTACGTGGAGCGGGATGGTGCCGTCGGCGTGGCGGTGGATCTGCTGCTGCCCCCGCCCGAGCCGGGGGCCCGCAAGGACGTGGCCCGCGACCGGGCGATCGCGATGGCCCGCGGCCGGCTCGATCCCACCCCCCCGGACCGGGTCCCCGAGCCGGTCACGCTCCGCGCGATGATCGACGACCCCTACGGCGAGCAGTGGCCTCCGCCCCGGGAGTACCGGCTGCTGGCGCTGTTCCGGATGTGGAACGCGATCCGGTTCTTCTACGCCTACCAGCACCTGCAGGACACGCCCTGGGAGGACGCGCTGCCGGAGTTCCTCCCGGTGTTCGAGCAGGCCGAGGGAGACGATGCGTACCGGGAGGCCGTGTGGCGGCTGGCCGCCCGCGTGCAGGACGACCACGTGATGTACTGCTCCAACGCGCTGTGGTGGACCTTCGGGCGGTTCGCCCCGTACCTGTCGACGCGGTTCTTCGGTGACGAGCTGGTGGTCGTCGACGCCGGGCCGACCGAGCTCGAGCGGGGGGTCGAGGTCGGCGACGTGATCCTAGAGATCGACGGCGCCACCGTCGCGGAGCGCCTCGACACCCTGACCCCGTACATCGCCGCGTCCAGCCGGCAGCAGCTCCTCAGCCGGGCGGCGAGTTTCGCCCTGGCGGGGGAGTTCAAGACCGATGCCCGGCTATCGCTGCGCCACGGGGACGGGACGGTCGTGGAGGTCGAGGTGCCGCGCACGTCCGATCCCGGGACCAAGCGCAGCGTCTTCAAGTGGGCGCTCGACACCGTCGAGGAGCTGGACGGCGGCATCGGCTACGCCGACCTGGCCCGCCTGACGCCCGATCAGGTCCCGGAGATGCTCGACGAGTTCCGCGAGCTGCCGGCGATCATCCTCGACATGCGGGGCTACCCCCATGGCACGGCCTGGGCCCTGCCCCAGCGGCTGACCCACGAGTCGAGGCCGGTGGCGGCGCGGTTCCAGCGTCCGATGCTGATCGGCACCGAGTTCGTCCTCGCCGGAGATCACCAGCCGGTGTACGGCTTCGCCCAGCGGGTCGAGCCCCGGGACGACCGCGACTGGGTCTACGACGGCGAGATCGTCGTGCTGATCGACGAGACTGCGGTCAGCCAGGCCGAGCACACCTGCCTGTTCCTCGAGGCCGCGGTCCCCGACGTGACGTTCGTCGGCCGGCCCACCGCCGGCACCAACGGGGACGTCACGTCGATCGTGCTGCCCGGCGCGCTGCAGGTGTGGTTCACCGGCCACGACGTGCGTCACGCCGACGGCCGCCAGCTGCAGCAGCTCGGGATCCAGCCGGACATCCACGTGGAGGCCACGATCGAGAGCCTGATCGAGGGCCGCGACGAGATCCTCGACGCGGCGCTGGCCCACCTGGCTGCGACGCTCGAGCCGGGCGGCTGAGCGGGGCTCGGAGGCTACCTCGTCCAGGGTGTGGACGGCTCCTGGGCCGGCCGCCCGATCAGGCGCGCGACGACGACCGCGCGGTCGCTGCCCTCCGACCACCGCTGGCCGGCGTGGCCGCCGAGCACCGCGAGCACGTCGAAGTCCCACTGGCCGAGCTGGGCCTCGAGCCACCGCAGGTCGACGCGGTACAGGTCCAGCGTGCACTCACGCGCCTCGATCAGCCTGCCGCTGACCGGATGGACCCGGCTGTACCGCTGGCGGATCTGGACCACGGTCCCGTCGATCGACGGATGCTCGAAGACCGTCTTGTCCACGACGTGACCGTAGGGCCCGACGCGGAACGTGCTGCGGGTGGCCTCGCGACCGCCGCCGGGAGCGGTGCGACCGGGGGAGGCGAGGTCGAGGATCAGCAGCCCGCCGGGGACGAGGTGCGCGGCGCAGCGCGCGAGGCACGCCGCCTGGGGTGTGGGTCCGGGGAGCAGCTGCAGCCCCGAGAACGGGATCAGGATGGCGTCGAACCGGCGCGGGAAGCGGAACGACACCATGTCCTGCTGGGAGAACCGCAGGCGCGCCGCCACGTCGCCGGGCAGCCGGCGGCGCCGCGTCCGGGCCCGGCGGATCATCGACGCCGAGCGATCCAGGCCCATGACCCGCAGCCCGGCCTGCGCCATCGGGATCGCCACCCGGCCGGTCCCGCAGCCGAGCTCCAGGACGTCGCGGCAGGGGCCGTGATCGGCCAGCAGCCGCAGGGTCCCGGCGACGTCCGCCGTCGCGGCGGCGTACTCGGCGTCGTAGGTCGCGGCCAGCCCCCGGTAGGGATCGGCGACGGGCGGGACCGGCGGCGGGTCGGCGGACCCGGGCTCACCCCCGGTCCGAGAGCGGCTTGCCATAGATCACCCGCGGATCGCCCGGCCCGTGGAAGTCGCGCAGCTCCGCCTCGCGGGCGTACTGCATCGACTCGTAGAACCGCCGCGTGGCGCGGTAGCTGTCCTTGCCCGAGGTGTCGACCTCGAGGTGCGTGGCGCCCAGCGCCCGGGCGCGGCGCTCGGTCTCGGCGAGCAGCACGCGGCCGATGCCCCGTCCGCGCAGCGAGCGTTGCACGGCGATCCAGTACAGGTCGAACCGCGACTCCGTCCCCGGGACCGGGCCGTAGCAGGTGAAGCCCACGAGCTCGCCCGCGAGGCGCGCCACGAGGAAGTGGTAGCCGCTGCGCGGCCCGCTCCGCACCGCCTCGTCGAAGACCTCCATCGCCATCTGGATCTCGGCACGCGAGAAGGCGCGGTCGTCCTCCACGATCCAGCGGATCGCGCGCCGGTCCACGTCCTCGACGCCGTCGTCGAGCTGGAGGTCGCCGCGCGGCAGCCCACCGGCCGGCCTGGCCGGGGGCCGGGGCGGTACCTTGGCGGCGCCGGGGAGCCGGGGGTGCGGCCGGCGACGGGACGGCTCCGGGCCCACCGCGGCGTCGACGATCATCCCGACCAGGTCCTCGTAGCCGTACCCCGCCTCGCTGGCCGCGGCGGCCAGGCCCGTGTCCGGCGACAGGCACGGGTTGGCGTTGACCTCGAGGATGAACGGCCCGCCCTCGCGCGAGACCCGGAAGTCGACGCGGGCGTACCCGCGCAGCCGGAACGCGTGGCAGCATTCCAGCGCCAGCTCGTCGAGCTCGGCGAGCAGCCGGCGGTCCTCCTCGCCGAACGCGAAGCTCCGCACGGTCCCGCGGTACTCCGGGGAGGCGTGGTGCCACTTGGCGCGGAAGCCGACGATGCGGGGCTTGCCCCGGGGGAACTGCTCGAACCGGATCTCGGCCGCCGGCAGCACCTGCCAGCCGCCCGGGCGCTGGACCAGCGAGAGGTTGAACTCCCGGCCGGCGACGTAGGTCTCCACGAACGCGGCGCCGCCGAGATCCTCGCGGCGCGCCTCGACGACCTCGCGGATCCGGGACGCCGCGTCGACGGGCAGCACCGAGTCGTCGTCGAGGCCCACGGAGGCGTGCTCCCACACCGACTTGACGATCACCCGGTCCCCGGTCAGGGCACCCAGCGCCGGGGGGTGCTGGTCGTCGGACCAGTCCGGGACCGGGAGCCCGTGCAGGCGCATCCACGTCTTCGCGACCAGCTTGTTGGAGGTCAGGTACAGCGGGTCGGTCGGCGAGCCGGTGTAGGGCAGCCGCAGGTGGTCCAGCAGCGCCGGGACGAGGTGGACCAGCCGGCCCGTGCCCGCGAGGGTCTCCACCAGGTTGACCACCACGTCGGGCCGCGCCGCGAGGAGCTCGCGACGCACCCGGGCCAGGTCGAGATCGGCGGCCTGGCAGCGGACGTCGTGCCCGGCGGTGCGCAGCGCCCCGGCGACGGCCTCGGCCTGGACCAGCGTGTCCTGGTCGTCGGGGCCCGCGCCCGCGTCCACGCGGCTATGCAGTACGACGGCTCGCATCGACCACGCGCTCCCGGGCAGACTCGACGATCGCGGAGATCAGGTCGTCGTACGACCAGTCGCACAGGCGACACAGGATCGGCAGGTCGGAGTGGACCGGGTTGAGGCCTGCCAGCGGGTTGACCTCGACGAAGTTCGGCACCCCGTCCGCGTCCAGCCGCAGGTCGATCCGCCCTCCGTCCCGGCAGCCCAGCGCCCGCCATGCCAGCAGCGCGATCTCCCCCGCCCACTCGACGTCCTCGCCGCCCTGGGCCTGGGAGTAGTGCACGCGGTCGAGGTACTGGGCCTTGGTGTCGTACGAGTACACCGGCAGCACCCCCGGGTTGAAGTGCACCTCCAGCGCGCCGACGACCCGGGCGCGGTCGCCGGTCCCGACGACCCCGACGGTGTACTCCCGGCCCGGCAGGTACTGCTCGACGAGCACCGGCTGGGCGTGCCGGGCGAGGAGCTCGGCGCACCGGGCCCGCAGCGCCCGGTCGTCCCGGATCACCGAGTCCGCGGAGATCCCCTTGCCCGTCCCCTCGGCGACCGGCTTGGCGAACACCGGGTACTCCAGGTCGAACCTCCCCAGATCCCGCAGGCTCTGCACGACCAGGAAGGGCGGCGTCGGCAGGCCGGCGTCGCGCACCACGCGCTTGCACATCCCCTTGTGCAGGCTCAGCGCGAGCACCATCGGGTCCGAGAAGGTGTACGGGATCTGGTACTCGTCCAGCAGGCACGGGACCAGCGCCTCGCGCCCGAGGCCGAACATCCCCTCGGCGATGTTGAACACCAGGTCCCAGCGCCGGCCGTCGATCAGCGCCGCGATCAGCGCCCGGGCGCCGCCGATGCGCTCGACGTCGTGGCCCAGCCGCTCCAGCGACCCGGCGATGCCGTCGATGGTCTCGGGCGGATCGAACTCCGCCGTCTCCTCCAGCCCGAAGCCCCGCGCCAGGTAGTCCTGGCGCAGGTCGTAGGTCAGTCCGATCCTCATGGGCACGCTCCCGGGCGGTGGTCCGGGTAGCGGAACCGGCCCCCGGCGAAGTTGGTCAGCAGCAGGTCGCCGCCCTCGTGGCCGAGGCAGTAGTCCGGCATCACCGGGATCTTCCCTCCGCCACCGGGGGCGTCGACGACGAACGTCGGCACCGCGTACCCCGAGACGAAGCCGCGCAGCGACCGCACGATCTCCACCCCCCGGGACACCGGGGTGCGGAAGTGCGCCGAGCCCGGGATCGGGTCGCACTGGTACAGGTAGTAGGGCCGCACGCGGCAGCGCAGCAGCCCCAGCATCAGCGCGCGCATGGTCTCCGGATCGTCGTTGACCCCGCTCAGCAGGACCGTCTGGGAGCCCAGCGGGATGCCCGCGTCGGCGAGGCGCTCGCAGGCCTCCCGGGCCTCGGCGGTCAGCTCGGCGGGGTGGGTGAAGTGGACGCTGATCCACAGCGGATGGTGGCGCCGCAGCACCTTCACCAGGCTGGCGGTGATCCGCTGGGGCAGCACGGCGGGGACCTTGGTCCCGATGCGCACCAGCTCCACGTGGGGGATGGCGCGCAGCTCCCCGAGCAGCCACGCCAGCGCGTCGTCCTCGAGCACCAGCGGATCGCCGCCGGAGACCAGCACGTCGCGGATCTCGGGCCGCGAGCGGATGTAGGCCAGGCAGCGCTCCAGGTGCCGCCGCCCCCGGGCCCCGGCCCCGCGGCCCACGAGGCGCGATCGCGTGCAGTAGCGGCAGTACGTCGCGCAGCGGTCGGTCGCCAGCAGCAGCACGCGATCGGGGTAGCGGTGGACCAGCCCCGGCAGCGGGCTGTGCCGCTCCTCGTCCAGGGGGTCCGCGGCCTCGCCCGGCCCCCACAGCGCCTCCTGCGCCGTGGGGATCACGCACCGCCGGATCGGATCGTCCTCCGCGCCGCGCTCGATCAGCGCCAGGTAGTAGGGCGTCACCGCGAACGGGAGCGCCCCGTGGTGGCCGGCGATCGCCGCGTGCTCCTCGGGGCGCAGCTCGAGCACCGCCTCGAGCTCGCGGGGCCGGCGTATGCGGTGGGCCCACTGCCAGCGCCAGTCGCGCCACTGTCGCATCGTGGGTACGCCCCTCGGCCGCCGCGCCGGCGACCGGGGAGCGTACCCGGCCGTTTCCGGAGGGCCTCCCACCTCCTGCGCCGTCGTCAGGCCAGCCACCGGCGGGCTCCCTCGGACCGTGCGAGCTCCTGCGCCGCGGCCCACTCGTCGTACCCGACGAACTCGCGGTACTCGGACAGCCGCAGCACGGTCCTCCGGCCGTCGTCCCACACCCGCCCGCTGGCCTGGACCCGCAGGTCCAGCAGGTCCAGCAGCTCCCCCGCACGCTTGCCTGGTTCCACGATGTACTCGTCTCCGCACTTGGTCGTGATGCAGACCGTCTCGACGTGGTCGTCCCACAGGGCGAGCGAGACCGTGCCCACGATCGAGACCTTGCGCTGGTGGTTCTCCGTCACGGTGGCCGCTCCTCGCGTTCCCGTCGGATTCCCATCCATGTGCATCGGCCGTGCCAACGGGCGCGGACGACGGAGAACGTCGCCATGGGTGGGTCTGGCGGCCGGGGCCGGCCCCCCCGGCGCGTCTCGACGGCCGGTCGCGAGGGAACCGCGCGTTCCCTCTGCGCGGTGGGAGTGAACTCGCGGTTCCCTCCCGCCGGCTCCGCGGGCGGGGGTCAGGACCCCGGGTGATCGCGGCGGTGGAGCCGGTGGCGGGCCATCAGCTTGTGCAGCTGGCGCAGCCCGACGCCCGCGGCGTCGGCCACCTCGGCGAGCCGCCCCCCCCGCTCCTCGAGCAGGGCGACGAGGTAGCGGCGCTCGAGCCGCAGCAGGTGGGCCTCGCGGAACGCCGCCAGCGACAGCGAGGTGTCCACCGCGGCGGGGCCCGGGCACGCCTGCGCCCCCATCAGCTCGGCGGGGAAGCTGTCCGGGGAGAGGCGGTCGGAGGTCTCGAGGATGAACGCCCGCTCGATCAGGTTCTCGAGCTCGCGGACGTTCCCCGGCCACGGGTACCCGGCCAGGGCCTGCACGACCGCCGGGTCCAGCCCCGCGATGTCCCTGGGATCGCTGCGCTGCAGCCTCGCCAGGATGCCGTGGACGATCGCCGGGATGTCCTCGACGCGCTCGCGCAGCGGGGGGATGTGGATCGGGAACACGCTCAGGCGGTAGTAGAGGTCCCAGCGGAAGCGGCCCTCCTCGCACTCGCCCTTGAGGTCCGCGTTGGTCGCGGCGATCAGCCGGACGTCCACGTGGATCGGCTTGTCGCCCCCGACGCGCTGGATCGTCCGCTCCTGGATCACGTGCAGCAGCTTGACCTGCGCCGAGGGGGTCAGCACCGCGATGTCGTCGAGGAAGATCGTCCCGCCGCGGGCGATCTCGAAACGGCCCAGCTTGCGCCGCACGGCGCCGGTGAAGGCGCCCTTCTCGTGGCCGAACAGCTCGCTCTCGATCAGGTTGTCGTGGACCGTCCCGCAGTGCACCACGATGAACGGGCCGTCCGCGCGGGTCGAGTGCTGGTGGAGCAGCTGGGCCAGCGTCGACTTCCCCACGCCGGTCTCGCCGGTGAGCAGCACCGTGGTCGTCGAGGGGGCGACCCGGCGGATCTGGTCCAGCGTCTCCTGCATCGCCGGGCTGCGGGAGGACGCCACCTCCGGCGCGGCGGTCTGCAGCACCCGGCCGCGCAGGTACTGCAGCTCGTGCTGGAGCGTCTCGAGCTCCCGCAGGCTCTCCGTCACGTAGCGCAGCTCCGCGACGTCGATCGGGGTCGTCAGGTAGTTGCTCGCCCCGGCCTGGACCGCCTTGACCGCCTCGCGCAGCAGGGCCGGCGCGGTGACGATGATCAGGTGCCCCGTGGTCGCCCCGTTCCACCGCGACTGGACCTCGTCGAGGTAGGCCGCCGGGTGCAGCCGGCCATCGCCGCCGACCACCGCCTCGAGGGCCAGGAAGCCCAGCTCGGGGCGCAGGCGATCCGCATCCTGCAGGAGGGCGTCGGGGGTCTGCGCGGCGACGATCTGGACCCCGCCGGGGAAGGCCAGCCGGATGACCTCCCGGTCCGCCTCGTCGAGGCCACACACGACGATCGACTTCACCGCCGCACCACCCCGGGGACTACAGGCTCGCCAGCTCCTGGTTGTCGAACCGGCGGCGATAGTACCGCATGTAGTTTACCTTCCGTTCGAGCGATCGGATCACGGGGATCGCGAAGTCCACTCCCCCGAACCTGCGGCCGTGGCTCAGTCCGGCCAGGGCTCGCCCTCCTCGTGGAGGATCTCGGCGCCGTCGAGGATCGTGCCCTCGTAGGTCAGGATCGGCGCCAGCGTGGGGTCCTCGAGCACGTCGAGGATCTCCCGCAGCTGGCCGTCGATCCAGGTCATCTCCCACACCAGCCGCACGCCGTGGCTGTAGTCGGCGTAGCGGTACCCGTGGACCGTGCTCAGCGGCTGGATCGGGTCCCCCTCGGACCAGTGCCAGCCGTAGATCGCGATGCGGTCGTCGCGATCGGTCAGGCGCCCGGAGAGCACGACGTCCTTCTTGTGCCCCGAGACCAGCGCCGCCAGCGGCATCCCCGGACGCTGCTCGTCGATCCGCCGCTGGTGCTCCAGGTAGTAGACGCTGGAGCGCATCCGCGGGCCGGGCTCCATCGGGATCGGCGAGAACTGGAACGCCGCCTGGGCGTAGATCGCGTCCACCATCTTGCACGTCGGCAGCACGAACCCCCACTCGCGGGCCACGGTGGTCGCGGACGGCATCGTCAGAGGCAGGTACAGGAAGTCGTCGTCGGCGCCCACCGAGAGGTAGTCGGGCATCACCCAGATCGTCGCCTCCCGGGTGGTCCCCGCGCCGTCGGTGTGGCTCAGGGTCACGGGGACGAGATCCCGCAGGAACTCGGGCACGTTGCCGGCCAGCAGCTCCTCCACCGCGGCGGCCTGGCGCGCGCGGCCCCTCCAGCCGACGGTGTAGTTGCCGAACTCCGTGCCGGTGAAGGCGTCGTGCTCCCGCGGCGGGATCGCGTCGGCGTGGACCTCCTGGGGCGGGGTGGCGGGCGCGGGCCTGCGTGCGGTGGGACCTCCGCCGGCCGCGGGCTGCCCGGCGGCACAGAGCAGCAGCAGGGACGCGAGCAGGGCCGGGTGCATCGGGCCTCCAGCACCGCCCCGAACCGCGGCGCCATGGCGTGCCATCTGCCGCATCTTGCCACGGCGCGTGCCCGCCGCAAGCCGCGGACCGCGCGACCGCCCGTCGTGGACCCCACGACACCGGGTTCGGGACCCGCACGACGTGGAGTTCGCTCGGCCACCCACGGCGGGCGAGGCCTCGTGGCGCGATCGTGGTCGTGAGGCGGGCCGGCCGGAGGCTGGCCCAGGATCGGGAGGAGCCGAGGTGCGGGAGCCCGGGAGCTGGAGGCGACGGAGGGCCCGTGGCGCGGCGCTGGCCGGGCTGGTCGCGGTGGCGCTGGTGTGGGGTTGCCGCGACGAGCCGCCGGAGGCCCCGGAGCCGGTGTGGACGGTCCCGCGGCCGCTGGAGGAGGTCGTCGTCGGCCCCGAGGGGCTGGCGCAGGCGACGGTGGACCCGGCGTCGGACGTGGCGGTGGACGGCCACTACCACGAGGTGCTCGCCAACCAGTGGGAGACCTACGCCGAGGCCCGCCCCAAGACGGCGCTGGAGCTGCAGCCGGTGCGCTCGACGTGCACGATGCCGATCCACACCGCGGCCGGGCGCGAGGGCGTCGCGACGCTGATCGACCTGCAGCCGGCGGTCGCCCGCTGGTACGTGCTGCGGCTGGAGTGGGTCGGGGGCGGGGACCCCGAGGTGTACCACCTGGAGAACCCCTACCCCGGCGAGCAGCGCATCGACCTCGACGGCGGGGGCCAGGGCCTGGTCGTGGTGCGCGACGACGAGGCCATCCCGTGCGAGCTGTGGGGCGAGGGGCCGCCCAGCGTGCTGGGCCAGGCCCGCTCCGAGCGCTGGCCGTTCGAGTGGCTGTGCGACGAGCGCGTGCTGCTGCGCACCGCCACCGTCGGGCGCCGTACCAAGAAGGAGATGGCGGCGGACTTCCTGCGCGACCACGTCTGGGGCGGCGAGAAGATCACCACCGTGACCCGCGACACCGTGTTCGCCGGCTCGTACCGCAAGGAGGGGGTGCTCGCCGACGAGCGCGCCGGTGTGGCCGCCGGCGGGACGGGCACCCCGCGCCCGCCCGTGCTGGAGGCGGCCGCCGCGGACCGGCTGCTCGAGCCGATGGGGCTGGGCCTGGGCGTGGACCGCGAGACGGGCGGCGAGCTGGCCCAGGGCCGGTGGTACGAGCTCACCGGCGCGCCGGGGGTGTTCGTCAGCGCGCTGCGGCCCGACGCGGTGGCCCAGGAGATCGTCGACCGCCAGGCGCCGTACGTGGCGCAGCTCGACAGCAAGGAGCGCTCCGCGCTGGTGTACGTGGTGGCCTTCGATCTGGCCCGCCACGACCTGGGCTTCGCGCTGGGCACCGAGCACCCGCGGGTGGGGTGGTCCGAGCGGGCGGGGGCCGCGGTGCGCGATCCGGCCCTGCCGGGGCCGGACGGGATCGGCACCGTCTCGCCGCTGGTGCGCACCGGGATGCTCGACCCGGTGCAGGCCGAGCGGGTCGTGGCGACCTTCACCGGCGGCTACAAGCGCTCCCACGGGGCGTTCAAGTCGGGGGCGCTGTCGAAGCTGAACGGCGGGAGCCACTACGGGTTCATCGAGCAGGGTGCGGTCCTGAGCAAGCTGCAGCCGGGGCTGTCGACCCTCGCCGTCGACCTGGACGGCCAGGTCACCCTCGGGACCTGGACCGCGGAGCAGGACGCCGGCCTGGCGCGGATCCGCCACGCGCGGCAGAACGGCGTGCCGCTGCTGGAGCGGGACGCGGCCAGCGGCGAGGTCCGCCCCGGGGCGCTGGTGACCCGCTGGGGCGACGGCAACTGGTCCGGCTCGGAGGACAAGAAGCTGCGCACGCTGCGCGCCGGGACCTGCCTGCAGGACGGCCCGGAGGGGTCGTTCCTGCTCTACGGCTACTTCTCCGCGGCCACGCCGTCGGCGATGGCGCGGGTGTTGGAGGCCTACGGCGCGTGCCCCGCGTCGGTCGTCCCACGACAGGCCGCCATGCCCCCCACGACAGCGATTTCCCTGGCGGCCCGACCCCTCCGGCGGCAGGGAGCTGGCAACCTCGAGGGAGAGGTCCGCGCCCACCGGAACGGGCCCCGAGCCCGGCGCCCGGACCGCGCGGACCCCGCCACCGAGGAGTCGCCATGGCGCACAAGCTCGCTGGAGTCTGGATCGACCGCTACCACGCGGTGATCGTCCGCCTCGACGGCCGCGTGTCCGACGTGCAGGTGTTGCTCTCGGGCCTCTCCTCCGCGAGCGTACGCCCGGTCGGCGATCGCGCCCGCCCGGGACGGGGACGCGGTGAGGTCACGCGGGAGCGCGACGATCAGCAGCTCCGTGAGCAGCGCCTGCGCCGCTACTTCGGGAACGTCGCGTCACGGCTGGCCGGGTTCGACGGGGTGGTCGTGTTCGGTCCCGGCCTGGCCAAGCACCACTTCGCCCGCGCGGCCGCCCGCCGGGAGGTCCCCATCGCCGGGGTGTACACCGCGGGGCCGATGTCGGACGAGCGGCTCGTGGACGAGGCGCGGCGGTTCTTCCGGTCCCGGGACGAGCCCAGCCAGGGCGGCGTGGCCCTGTAGCGCCTCGCCCCGAGCGGACCCGCAGCGCCGCCCGCGCGGCCTCGTGTCCCGGCCCCTTCGTTCCGTCGCTCAACGATCCAGCGAGGCCAGCAGCACGAACACGGGCAGCTGGAAGTCCAGCAGGTAGTGGGCCGCGGCGAGGTAGCGTAGCGTGGTCGGGCGGCGGTCCACGACCCACGCCAGCCACAGCGCGAACGGCAGGAACATCAGCACCCGCCACGCCAGGTAGCGGCCGTCGATCAGCAGCGGCAGGACCCCGTGCTGCGCGGCCAGCACCCCCGCGCACAGCAGCAACGGCCAGACCCGACGGCCCGCGAGCACCTGCAGGCGGGGCATCACGTAGCCGTAGTAGGTCGGCAGCTCGGTGAGCGCGTGGATCGCCGGGAACCCCACCAGGATCGCGATCGCCCCGGCGACGGGTAGCGGCCGGAACAGCAGGTCGGCGCCGACCTGCGGGTCCCCCCACAGGGCCAGCCCGAGCAGCACGTTGGGTGCCACCGCCAGGGGCGCGCTGACCACCAGCGCCAGGACCAGCCAGCCCAGGTCCCGCCGCCACTCCCCTCCGCGGACGGCGAGCAGGTCGCGATAGCGCAGCCCCTCGCGCCGCAGCAGCCACCCCAGCAGGGCCAGGTTGACGACCTCCGCCAGCGCAAAGCTGCCCATCCACCAGGCGGCCGCGGCGCGCCACGGATCGGCGACGCCCGCGATCCAGTGGCCGAGGGCGAGCAGGGCCTGGGCGGCGAGCGCCAGCCCGGGCCGCAGCGCCAGCATGGTCCAGACCCTCCCTGCGGGGAGCGCCTCGCGGATCGCCCGGCGGGCGATGGCGATCCGCTGGTTCGGGAGCGGCGGGGGGACGCCGCGGCTGGCCGCACCGCCACGCAGGACGGCAGGGCGCGCCCAGCCGAGGGGCCGATCTCGATCCCTGTGCTCGCCTGGCACCGGCGCCCCGCCCTGGCGGTCGCTAGCCCGTGACCGGGATCTGCCGCGGCCTCGCGGCCGCGCCGGCCTTCTTCTGGATATCGGTGGCCATCGTCTCGTCCTCCCTCGTCCCCGAGGGCGCCCCCGGGCCGGGCGGGAAGTCGCCCGAGCGGTCGTGGACAGCTTCGCAGCGGGCCCCGGCGGAGTCCGTCGTGCGCTGCTCGATTGGAGTGCAAGCGAAATCACGACGGTCTGTCGTGCGCCGCACCTCCCCGGATTCGGGCCGTCTCCGACTCGACCGATCGGCGCGGTCCGCTTCGCCCCGATCGGGGCGCAGGCGCCGGGTCAGCGCGCTGGCTCGAGGTCGATCACCACCGGTTCCGCCCCCCAGATCTGCTCGGCGTACTCGCGGATCGTGCGGTCGCTGGAGAATCGCCCGCTGCGGGCCAGGTTGTGGACCACCATCCGCGCCCAGTCGTCCGGACGCCGGTAGGCGTCGGCGACGGCCGCCTGGGCCGCGGCGTAGCTGTCGAAGTCGGCGCACACCATGTAGTGGTCGTGGTGCCGCAGGTCCTCCACCAGGCCGCGGTAGCGGCCGGGCTCGTCGGGGCTGAACACGCCGTCGGCGAGCAGCCCCAGCACCTCGCGCAGCGCCGCGCTGCGCTCGACGAACACCTCGGGCCGGTAGCCGGCCCGGCGCCGCTGCTCGACCTCGCCGGCGTCCATCCCGAACAGGAAGAAGTTCTCGGCGCCGGCGGCCTCGCGGATCTCGATGTTGGCGCCGTCGAGGGTGCCGACGGTCAGGGCGCCATTCATCATGAACTTCATGTTGCCCGTGCCCGAGGCCTCCATCCCCGCCAGCGACAGCTGCTCGGACACGTCGGCGGCGGGGATGATCCGCTCGGCCAGCGAGACGTTGTAGTTGCGCAGGAACACCACCCGCAGCCGGTGGCGCGTCCAGCGGTCGGCGTTGACGATCGCGGCGACGTCGTTGATCAGCTTGATGTGCAGCTTGGCCGTGGCGTAGCCCGGGGCGGCCTTGCCCCCGAACAGGAACGTGCGGGGCAGCACGTCCGCCGCGGGGTCCTGCTTCAGCGACCAGTACTGGCCGATCACGTGCAGGATGTTGAGCAGCTGGCGCTTGTACTCGTGCAGGCGCTTGACCTGCACGTCGAACAGCGAGTCGGGGTCCAGCGCGATGCCCTGGCGGTGCTCGACGATCGCCGCGAGGCGCTGCTTGTTCTCGCGCTTGGCCTCCTGCAGCTCGGCGTGGAACAGCTCGTCGTCGGCGAGGGGCAGCAGCCGCTCCAGCTGTGCCAGATCGCCGATCCAGCCGCGGCCGATGCGCCCGGTGATCACGGCCGCCAGCGAGGGGTTGGCCGCCACCAGCCAGCGCCGCGGGGTGACCCCGTTGGTCTTGTTCTGGAACCGCTCGGGCCACATCTCGGCGAAGTCGCGCAGCAGCCGGGTGCGGACCAGCTCCGAGTGCAGCTCGGCGACGCCGTTGACCGCGTGGCTGCCCACCACCGCCAGGTGCGCCATCCGCACCCGCTGCTCGTCCCCCTCCTCGATGATCGACATCCGCCGCCGACGGTCTCCGTCGTTGGGTGCGAAGACGTGGACCTCGCCCAGGAAGCGCTGGTTGATCTCGAAGATGATCGCCATGTGCCGCGGCAGCAGGCGCCGCAGCAGGTCCACCGGCCAGCGCTCCAGCGCCTCCGGCAACAGCGTGTGGTTGGTGTACGCCAGCGTGCGCGTGGTCAGGTCCCAGGCCAGCTCCCAGGGCAGCCCCTCGTCGTCCAGCAGCACCCGCATCAGCTCCGCCACCGCGATCGCCGGGTGGGTGTCGTTGAGCTGGATCGCGACCTTGTCCGGGAGCGCGCGGAGGTCGTCGTGATCGGCCTTGAAGCGGCGCACGATGTCGTGGATCGAGGCGCAGACGAAGAAGTGCTGCTGCTTGAGCCGCAGCTCCTTGCCCTCGGGGGTGTCGTCCTTGGGGTACAGCACCTTGGAGATGCTCTCGCCGATCGCCTTCTCCTCCACCGCGCGGCGGTAGTCGCCGTCGTTGAACACCGCCAGATCGAACTCGTTGGAGGCCTGGGCCGACCACAGCCGCAGGTTGTTGACGGTGTCGTTGTGGTACCCGGCGATGGGGATGTCGTACGGCACCGCGAGCACCTGCTGGGTGTCGATCCAGCGGGTCACCAGCGTGCCCGCGGCGTCGCGCTCCTGGTGCAGCCGGCCGTAGAAGTGGATCGGTACGGTGCGCTCGTGCCGCGCCAGCTCCCAGACGTTGCCGGTGCGCAGCCAGGCGTCGGGGCGCTCCACCTGCCAGCCGTCGCGGAACGCCTGGTCGAAGATGCCGAACTCGTAGCGGATGCCGTAGCCGTAGCCCGGCAGCCCGAGCGTCGCCATCGAGTCCATGAAGCACGCGGCCAGCCGCCCCAGCCCCCCGTTGCCCAGGCCCGGATCGGGCTCCATCTCGATCAGCCGCGACAGGTCGATGCCGTGCCGCGCGAGCATCCGGCGCGCCACGTCGTACTGGCCGAGGTTGAGCAGGTTCATGCCCAGCGAGCGCCCCAGCAGGTACTCCGCGGACAGGTAGTACACGCGCTTGACGTCCTGCTCGTAGTACGTGCGCTGGGTCTGGATCCAGCGGTGGACCAGCCGGTCCCGCGCGGCATGGGACACCGCCCGCAGCACGTCCAGCGCCGTGGCGCTGCGCTCGTCCTTGGAGCAGGTGTAGGCCAGGTGGTCGAACACCGCGCGCTCCAGCGTCTCGGGGAGCATGCCCGTGCGGTCGTCCTCGACGATCACGTCGGGCTCGCGGTCGATGCTGGTCAGCGCGGTGCTCAGCTCGTGGAGGGGTCGTCGCGTCATCGGGATCACCTCGGTGCGGAGAACTCATTCCAGTGTGCACGATACTACGCGTCCCGTGGGCGCCGGGCGGACGGCGAAACCGAGGTGGCGGATCACTCGGCAGGCTGTGGCGCGAGCCGCCACAGGGGATTCGTCAGACGCTCGACGGTGCGGGCCGCGCGACGGTGGCACGCTGGGGAACAGACGCTGCCGCGCACCGAAGCGGCGGGCGCTGGATGCCCGCCCTGCAGGCGCGGTCGTCACGAGGGGAGAACGCCACCATGCACCACGACATCGGGAAGGACGCCGGACGGATCTGGCAGGCGCTCGAGCAGGAGGGGGCGCTGACCCCCTCGGCCCTGGCGCGCCGGCTCGAGCTCAAGCCCGTGGCCGTCGAGCGCGCCATCGGCTGGCTGGCCCGGGAGGACAAGCTGCAGTTCGCGGTGGACCCCCGCGGCGCGACGCGGATCTCGCTCAAGCAAGACTGACGCGCGGGCCCCGCGCTGCGCCGCCTCCGGGTGCGTCCGCGGGGACCCCGTCCGTCAGCGGGGCTCTCCGTCCATCGAGCCCCCGTCCATCGAGCCCTCGTCCGGCGGCAGCTCGCCGGTCATCTCGCTGCGCAGCCGGGCCTGGCACTCGGGGCACACGCTGTGGGTGAACCGCAGGTCGCTGTGGCGGCCCAGGTAGGCCTCCACCGCACCCCAGTAGCCCTCGTCGTCGCGGACCTTCTTGCACCACGCACAGATCGGCAGCAGGCCGCGCAGGGTCTTGACCTGGCGCAGCGTGTGGCGCAGCTCGCGGACCAGCCGGCGCTGCTCGTCGAGCAGCTCGCGGAGCCGGAACAGCAGCGCCACGGTGACGAGGAAGAAGCCCAGCCGGATCCCCGCGTTCCAGGCGTCGACGACGGACCTGGCAGCTCCGCCGCCGACCCAGCGCTCGGCGCCGTACCAGGCCGCCGCGGAGAGCACCGAGATCGCCACGCCCGCCAGCGGACCGAGGCGCCACGCGGCGATGGCGACGGGGATCAGGTACAGCAGCGAGACGCCGATCTCGGCCCCGGTGACCAGGTCGAGCGCCCCGATCGCGCCGACGCCGAGCACCGCCAGCGCGACGATCAGCGGTCGCTGGTGCGGGCGAGGGGAGGGCGGTGCCCTGTCGATCATCGCGCGATCGGCCCCCGAGGCAGCACACGACTGCCCTGTTCCTCTCTACACGGGAGGGAGCGGGGGCGCCGTCGTCAGGGGACGCAATCGGCTGTCGTGCCTGCCACGACGGGCGATCGCGCGGCGCCGAGTGGCCCTCCCGCTCCACCGGGCCGTGGTGTCCGGCGCGACGCTGGACGGCGTCGACGTGGACAGCCTCGAGAACTTCGAACGCGCGTACTGGGACGCCCCCGAGACGGAGGCGGGCGACATCTACAACGAGCCCCAGGAGTGGGACGAGTAGGCTGCTAGCAGCGTGTCCGGGTTCCCGGCCGGATCGGCGACCGGGTAGTGGTCGCCGCCGACGATGTACGTCGCCTCGATCGGCTGGCGGGGGTTGAGCTGCGGCAGCGCGAACAGGTTGTCCTCGCCGACCCGCTCGTCGCCCAGCCCGATGCCGGAGTAGGCCAGCAGGGGATCGAACGGCTGCAGCACCATCCGCGCCATCGCGTGGCGGTCCGCCTGGGTCGCGGCCGACATCTCCAGCTTGCGCCGGTCGACGCCCTGCACCACGCATGCCACCGCCGCCGGTCGTGGTGGGATGCCCCGGCCACGTCCAAATTCTCGTCGATCGGGGCGCGATCGGGTGTCGCGCATCCCACCACGCCCCGCCTCACTCGGAACAGACGAACTCCGCGCGGCGGTTGCGGGACCAGTGGACCTCGTCGTCCCCGGCCTCCAGGGGCACCTCCTCGCCGTACGAGATGGTCTTCAGCACGCTCGGGTCGACGCCCAGGTCGGCCAGGTAGCGGCGGACGGCGTCGGCGCGCCGCTGGCCCAGCGCCAGGTTGTACTCGGTGGAGCCGAGCTCGCAGCAGTGCCCCTCGATCAACACGCGGCCGTAGCCCTGGCGATCGATGCACTCGGCGTTCTCCTGGAGCGCCCGCTGGGCGATGGGGCCGAGCGCCGCGCTGTCGTAGTCGAACTGCACGCGCAGCGGCGAGCAGGGGGTCTGGGGTCCGGGGGGGAGCGGGCCGGGGTCGTCGGTCTCGGGCGGGGCCTCGTCGCGGACGTCCGCGTCGTCGAGCACGTCCTGGGGTGGCACCGGCTTGGGGCAGCCCAGCAGCCACGCGCAGGCGCAGAGGGTCAGGGTCGCGAGCACCAGCGTGCCTGGCTTGTCGGAGCGGTCCATGGCAACCTCCTCGGCCCCGGTGGGGCAACGGGTCCCCCCCGTGGAGGACCCGGGATGACGGTCTGGTTGTAGCGCCGCAGCGGGTCGATGGCTGTCGTGCGCCGTCGGATCTGCGGTTCGGGGATCGCGCGACCGGCCTGTCGTGCGCGGCACGACAGGCGCGCGGAGCCTGTCGCGCCGGGCGCTACGCGAGTTTCACCCGTGGCGCGCCAGATCTGCTCCCGGCCGGCGCCTACGGTGGGGGCGATGGAGGACCACCAGGCCAGCCCCCACGTCCGCAGCGCGGCCGGATCGGCCATCCCCGGTCCGCCCGGGGACGTTCCATCGCCTGGGCGACGGCGGTACGCTGCGGATCGACAGCGGCCCCGGTGGCTGCTGGGCGGGAGGGGGCTCGAGGTGCGCTTGGAGGAGGCCCCGACGCGGCGCGTCGCGCTGCGGTGGATCCTGCCGGCCGCGATCACGGCCGGGTTGCTGCTCGTCACCGCCTGGGTCGCGGGGGTGCAGGTGCGCTCCCAGCGCCAGCTGCTGCAGCGACACACCGAGGACGTCTGCGAGCAGGCGGCGCGCCGTCTCCAGGTGCTGATCGGGGCCGAGCTCCAGGTGGCGGACGCGGTCGCCCGCATCTGGGCCGGCGAGGAGGGGTCCGAGGCCACCGGGGAGGACTTCGCCCAGATCGCCGCGCCGCTGCTCGGCCAGCTCTCGGGGTACCAGGCGCTGGGCCTGTTCGACGCGGAGCTGGTCCCCGTCCAGGTCCTGGTCGAGGACGGCGTGGACCTGGAGGGCCCCGTCCTGCGTGATGGCTGCCGGCTGTGCGACCTGGCGTCCGCCGAGGACGAGCTGGTGGTCTCCCGTCCCGTGGAGCTGCTGCCCGGCCGGATGTCGTTCATCGCCGTGCGGCGCATCGATGGCGGCGAGCGGCCCGCCGAGTACCTGGCCGTCGCGCTGGCGGTCGACGAGCTGGTCGCGGACGCGTTCCAGGGGGCGATCGGGCTGGAGTTCGACTACTACCTCGAGGACCACGACGAGGCCCTGTTCCACCTGGGCAGCGAGCGCTTCGGGCGGCGCCCGGAGCCGCGCGTCCGCGCCAGCGAGGCGTTCCCGGTGGCCAACCGCACCTGGGTGCTGCACGTCACGCCGCACCAGCGCAGGGTGGCCGACACGGGGCCGCTGCTGCTGGGCCTGCTGTTCGGGGTCGTGCTCTCCATCGGGCTGGGGGTCGCCGCGGGGCTGCTGACGCGCCGGATGGTCGAGCTGGAGCGCTCCCGGGCCCGCCACCGGCGCGCCGAGGAGCGCCGGGCCGAGCTGGCGCGGCAGGTGCTGCGCGTGCAGGAGGACGAGCGCGCGCGCCTGTCCCGCGAGCTGCACGACGAGCTGGGGCAGCTGCTCACCGGGGTCCGCGTCGAGCTCGACGTGCTGCGCCGCACCGCGCCGCAGGCGACCGCGCCCGAGCTGACCCCGACCTACCGGCTGGTGGACCTGTCGCTGGACTCGGTACGGCGGCTGTGCCGCGGGCTGCGCCCCCCGGCGCTGGACGATCTCGGGCTGGTCGCGGCGCTGCGCCAGATCGCCGGCGAGTACGCGGCGCGCCAGGAGTGGACGCTCGAGCTCGACCTCGCGCCGGAGCTCGAGCGCGCGTCGCTGCCCGAGGAGGTCGGGGTGACGTTCTACCGGGTGCTGCAGGAGGCGTTGACCAACGTCGCGCGCCACGCCGCCGCCGCGCGGGTGACCGTGGCGCTGTACCGGCAGCGGGGCGAGCTGGTGCTCGAGGTCCGCGACGACGGCCGCGGCTTCGACCCGGGCCGGCTCGCGGGGCGAGACGGGGTCGGGCTGGCCGGCATGCGCGAGCGCGCCCGGCTGATCGACGGCGACGTCGAGATCCGCTCGGACGATCGCCAGGGCACGACGGTGACGCTCCGCGCTCCCTTCCCGGGGGCGGCGGGCGAGGGAGAGCGAGCATGATCCGGATGCTGGTCGTCGACGACCACCACATCGTCCGCGAGGGCGTCGCCCGGCTGCTGGGCATGGAGCACGACATCGAGGTCGTCGGCCAGGGCGCGTCGGGCCACGAGGCGGTGCGCCTGTGCCGCGAGCACAGGCCCGACGTCGTGCTGCTGGACTACGGCCTGCCGGACCTCGACGGCCTGGAGACCACCCGGCAGATCCACGAGCTGGGCAAGCAGATCAAGATCCTGATCCTGACGATGTACACCAGCGAGGAGTACGCCACGCGCGTGCTGCAGGCGGGCGCGTCGGGCTACCTGATCAAGGGCGCGCCGGCCGAGGAGCTGCTGGCGGCCGTGCGCAAGGTGGCCCGCGGGGGGCGCTACATCACCCCCGAGGTGGCCGACAAGATGTTCGAGCGCATCGGCCAGCCCGTCGCCGACGCGCCCGAGGGCGCGCTGTCGGACCGCGAGATGCAGGTCCTGATCCAGATCGCCCGCGGCAAGACGACCAAGGAGATCGCCCGCTTCCTGAGCCTCAGCATCAGCACCGTCGAGACCTACCGCAATCGGCTGATGGACAAGCTCGAGATCCGCAGCACCGCGGACCTGACCCGCTTCGCGATCCGCCGCGGACTGATCGAGGCGGAGTAGGCGCCGTCAGTCCCGGGCCACGGGCAGCAGCACGCGGAACGTCGCGCCGAGCCCCGGCGCCGACTCCAGCTCCACGGTCCCGCCCGCGGCGGTGACGAGGGAGCGCACCAGCGCCAGGCCGATGCCGCTGCCGTCCGGCTTGGTCGTGAACGCCAGGTCGAAGATCCGCTCGCGGTCGCCGGCGGCGACGCCCGGACCGTCGTCGGCCACCGTCAGCGAGAGGAAGTCGCCGGAGGGCAGACCGGACGTGTCGTCTCCGGGTAGGTGGACCGGGCGTGCCGTGAGCCGCACCGTGCCGCCCTGCGGCCCGACGGCCTGCACCGCGTTGAGCAGCAGGTTGTTGACCACCTGCGCCAGGCGATCGCGGTCCAGCACAGGCGCGTCCAGCCCGGGGGCGATGTCGGCCTCGACGCGGGCGCTCCCGCCGTGGGCGAAGAACTCGGCGCTCTCGCGCAGCTGCTGGCTGGTGTCGGCGGACGCGGGGGAGGGGGAGCCGCGGCGGGAGAACCGCAGCAGCTGCCGCGAGAGCCGCCGGATCTGCGCGGCCGACCGTGCGGCGCCGTCCAGGTGCCGGGCGATCGGGGCGGTGGGCGGGGTCTCCGTCCTCGCGAAGTCGATGTTGCCGAGCAGCACCGTCAGCAGGTTGTTCAGGTCGTGGGCGATGCCCCCGGCCAGCAGCCGCATCGCGTCCAGCTGCTCCGACCGCGCGAGGCGATCGTGCAGGCCCTCGGCCAGCGCGTCACCTGCTTCCAGCTCCGCCGAGTCCTCGGCGTCGAACAGCGCCAGGTAGTGGCGCAGCGCCTGCTCCTGCTCGCGGACCAGCCCCTCGGCCAGATCGCGGTAGCCGACCACCCCGCGGAACGCCCCGTCGCGGAACACGGGGAGCACCTCGTGGCGCTCGCCGTCCATCAGCGCCAGGGCGTCCTCGACGCTGGCGTCGTGCGCCAGCGCCGGCCGCGGCGCGACGCAGTCCAGCACCAGCCGGTGGGAGCGCTCGACGACGTCCGCCGAGGTGACGAGCCCGAGGAACTCGCCGTCCCGCAGCACGGCGAGCACCCCGTCGCGCAGCAGGGCCTCCTCGACGCTGTCGATGCTGGCGTACGGCTCGGCGGCCGCGATGCCGCCGCGCAGGCAGTCCCCGACCCTCATCCGCGGTCGGGCAGCTCGACGTTGGTCGCGCGCACGTGCACGTCGACGTCCACGGTGATCGCCTCCCCCGGGGAGATGAAGGGGAACACGTGCTCCTCGAGCAGCGCGAGCACCTGGGAGGCGTCGATGCGCTGGAGGATCCGGCGGTTGACGAGCACCGCCTCGGCGACCACGCCGGGGTCGTCGATGTCGATCATCTCGAACTCGTCGGGGGCGATGAAGCGGAAGCTCTCCATCACGCCGACCCGGCCCTGGGGGTACTTCTTGGTCACGACCAGGATGTCCCGCACCGGCGGGAGCTTGACGGCGTAGAACTCCAGGTTCACCGACGTCTTCGACTTGGGGGTGGTCATCGGGGAGACCCTCTTGGTGTGGCATCAGGGTAGAGAGCGCTCCCTCCCCCGTCAATCGAGACCGCGAGGTCGCCGGCGGATTGTCGTGCGCCGCGCGACAGGGCCTCGCGGCGGCCGCGACGCGGTTATCGCTTCCGGCATTTCAGCGACGTCACCGGTGGTCGGCGATGATCGATTCGATCGGGCCACAGGAGGTGGATCCAGATGAGGCTGAAGCATCCGTACCTGGGTTGTCTGATCGCCGCCGCGGTCCTCCTGCCGGCGACCGGATGCAAGAAGGAGCGGGGCCCGACGCGCTCGGACTGCGAGCAGGCCTGCCAGCGCATCGCCGACCTGCGCGAGGCGTCGCGCTGGTGGCTCTCCGACGGCCTGGCCTACGACGAGGAGGGGGAGGGCGACGACGACTCCGGCGGCGACGAGGGCGATCTCGGCGAGTGGGACGAGGAGGAGGACCAGCCCGCCCCGCGCAACGCCGGGCGGGACCTGCTGGACGAGGAGCGCGAGGTGATGGAGGACGGCCAGCGCAGGCGCCGCGCCGTCAGCTTCGAGACCTGCGTCGAGCAGTGCCAGGGCAAGCCCGTGGTCGCCCCGGACGGTGCGCTGCCGCAAGAACGCCTTCGACGAGGACGACTGGTACGACTGCGCGGACTAGCAGCCTGTCACGGCATGCCCGGGGCGGTGCCTCGTGGACGAGCTCGGGGCCGAGATCGTCGAGTGCCAGCGGGCCGCGCGCACCCTCGGCGAGCTGGAGCGGTGCCGCTGACGGTCAGGAGCAGCACTCGCCGCTGCGGATCCGCTCCGCGATCGCCTCGAACACGTCCGACAGGCGCAGCACGCCCGCGGCCTTGCCCCGCTCCGTGACCAGCAGCGACTGCGTGTGGCTCGAGACCAGCTTGCGTACCGCGTCCACCAGCGGGGCACCGGCGTCGATGCTGTCGCCCACCGGGACCATCGCCTCGCGGACCCGCACGCGGCCGGCCTTGCGGCACATCTGCGCCAGGCTCTCCTGCTGGCGGATCGCGTCCCGCCGCATCGTCTGGATCTGCTCGTCGGTGAGCCCGGCGCGCTCCAGCTGATCCAGCTCTTGCTGGCGGAACGGGTCCGGTTCCAGGGCGCGCAGCACGGCCCAGTGGGACAGCTTGCCCACGACGTCGCCGCGGCGATCCAGGGCCAGCACCGCGCGGTGGTGCTGGCGATCGGCGTCCAGACCGAGCTGCGCCCGGTCCAGCGCCTGCAGCGCCTCGCGGACCGTGGCATCGGCGTCGATCGTGGCGTACTCGGACAGCGGGATCATCACGTCCCGCACGGTGGACTCGGCCATCGTCCCCTCCGCGCCAGCGGTCAGCGCTTGCCGCCGCGGGCGTGCTCTTCCTCGATCTCCTTGAGCCGTCGCATGATCCCCAGCGGCGACTCGCCCTCGGCGATCTGCATCAGCTTCTCGAGCCGCGCCTGGTCCACGTCCAGCTTGCGCCGCACGCGGGCCTCGAACGCCTCCCGGAGCACCTCGATCAGGGCGTTCGTCTCGGCCGGCTTCTGCAGGTAGCGGTACGAGCCCTTCTTGGTCAGCCGCACCGCCGAGTCGATGGACCCGTGCCCGGTGAGGATCACCACCTCGGTCAGCGGCGAGATCTGCTTGAGCCGGTCCAGCACCTGCTCGCCGTCCAGCCCCGGCATCTTCAGATCCACCACCGCCACGTCGTACTCGTGGCGCCCGGCGGCCTCGAGGGCATCCTCGCCGTTGGTCGCCGTGGTGACTTCGAACCCGCGCATCGAGAGGCGGTCTCCCAGCGTGCGCAGGAAGCGCTCCTCGTCGTCCACGATCAGGAGCCGGATCTTCTCGGTCATCGTCCTCGTCCTCCAGCGGCCGGCCGGGCCGGTTCGCCACCTCGGTGCGTCGGCCCGATCACAGGCCGATCCAGTTCCAGTATCCCAGGATGGTCCAGCCCCACAACACCCCGAAGGACAGCAGGGTGACCACCAGACCGTGCTTGAGGAAGTCGCCCAGCGTGACCAGCTGCTCGCCCGTCACGGGGTCCTTGGCCAGCGCGAACACGATGGCGTTGTTCGGCGTGCCGATGATCAGGCAGTTGGCGAACGACGACGCGAACGCCGTCGCCAGCCCCACCATCCACGGGTCCGTGCCCGACACCGAGGCCATCGGCACCGCCACCGGCCCGATCGCCGACACCGTCGCGCCGTCGCTCATGAAGTTGGTCAGCACGCCGGTGAACAGGCTGGTGGCGATGCACAGGCCCGCCCCGCTGCTGAGCGCCTCGGGGAGCAGCGCCACGAAGCCGTCGGCGACCCACATCGCGGCGCCCGTGTAGGCCAGCCCCGCGCCGATCGCGGCGGCGCTGGCGTACAGCGCCACGACCTCCCACGAGATCTTGTTGATGTCCCGCCAGCCGACGATCCGCAGCGCCGCCAGGGCGACCACGCCGATCAGCGCGGGACCCCCCATGCCGATCGTCCCGCTGGCGGTGATCCACAGCACGATCACCCCGACGAGGACCCCCGCGGTCAGGATCTCCTCGCGGGTCATCCGGCCCAGCTTGCGGGACTCCTCGCGGACCACGCCGGCGACGTTCACCGGGTTGGCGCGGATCGCGCGGCGGAAGCGGAGGAACAGGTAGCTGGCGAGGACCAGCACCGCCACCGGCACGAACGGCATCCCCATCTTGACCCACTGGGCGAACGACGGCGCCGAGCCGTAGTCCGAGAGGATCGCCAGCATCACCGCGTTGCGGCCGCCCGCGGCGGGCGAGCCGGGCCCCCCGAGGTTGGCCGCGAACGTGATCCCCAGCATCAGCACCACCGCCAGCGAGCGGTCGGCCGATCCCCCCTTGGCCCGCCCGGCGGCGGCGAACACCACCACCAGGATCGGCGCGATGAACGCCACCAGCGCGTGCTCGGAGAGGAACGACGCGGCCAGCGCGAGCATCGGCAGGAACAGGAACAGGTACATCGTCACCGAGCGGCTGGTGCCCAGCATCAGCAGCCCGATGCGGCGATCGAGCCCGGTCTTGCCGATCCCCACGGCCAGCGCCAGCACGCCGAAGATGAACACCACGGCGTCCTTGGCGTAGGCCTGCGCCACCTTGTCCGGCGGCATCACGCCGAAGACGTACATCCCCATCGCCACCAGCAGCGCGGTGATGCCCACCGGGATCGCGCCCGTGGCCCAGAACAGCGCCGCGACGACCAGCAGCGCGACCATCACCTGGGCCTTGCCCGCGACCTCGGCGCCGGTCAGCGCGCGCTTGCCCGTGGTGCCGTCCCCGGCCACGACCTTGCGCGACAGGCCCAGCGCCTCGCTGTAGTACGCGGCGACGGTCTCCCCCGGCTCCATCTTGCCGTAGCCCGCGTACCCGGCGATCGGATCGGTCCCGATGTCGCCGCTCTTGGGCGTGTCGAGCATCTCCACCAGGCTGCGCGGCGTGGGCGCCAGCCACAGGCCGACGATCACCGCCGCACCGATCGCCATGATCCCCGGACGGAAGCCGTGCGTGCCCCACAGCCAGGACCACACCGAGCGGGCCTGGACCGGCTCCATCTCCATCCGCACCAGCGCCCGCCGGGCCTCGGTGTGGGCGCCGCGGATCGTCTCGAGCAGCTCGTCGATCTCGCACGGCTTCTGCAGGTAGGCGAACGCGTCGTGGTGGCCGGCCTCGCGCGCCGACTCGATGCTGCCGTGCCCGGTGAGGATCACCACCTGCACCTGGGGTGCGATGCGCTTGATCTCGCGCAGCACCTGCTCGCCGTCCATCCCGGGCATCTTCAGGTCGAGGACCACCACGTCGGGCCGGCCCTGGCGGACCTTGCGGATCGCCCGCTCGCCGTCGCCGACGTCGAGGACGTCCAGCCCCCGCCTGCGCAGTCGCTCGGCGAGGTTGGTGCGGAACCGCTCCTCGTCGTCCACGAGCAGCACGCGGGTCGGGCTGCTCCCGGCGTCGTCCACCGCGGGTGTCGTCTCCACGTCGCTCATCTGGTTCGTCCCCCGGCGCCCGCGGCGGCGTCCTGCGCCGGCGCCTCTCCGGAGGGCAAGGAGATGCGGAACGTCGTCCCCTTGCCCACCTCGCTCTCGACCTCGATGCGGCCCTCGTGGGCCTTGATGATGCCGTAGCTGATCGACAGCCCCAGCCCGGTGCCCTTGCCCACCTCCTTGGTGGTGAAGAACGGGAAGAACACCCGCTGCAGCACGTCGGGAGCCATGCCCTGTCCCGTGTCGCGGACCTCGATCCGCACGATCCCCTCGCGGGTCGCCGTGCGCAGGGTCAGGGTGCCGCCGCCCTGCATCGCGTCGCGCGCATTGTTGATCAGATTGACCAGCACCTGCTCGAGCTGGTTGGCGTCGCCCATCACCACCGGCAGGCCGCCGGCCAGCTCGGTCTCGACGTCCACGTTGGCCAGCCGCAGCCGCTCGGCCCTCGACGCCAGCGCGCGCTCGACGACGTCGTTGACCGCCACGGGCGCCGAGGTCGGCTCGTGGTGGCGGGCGAAGGTCAGCAGCTGGCGCGTGATCTCGCGCCCGCGGATCACGGTCTCGGAGATCTCGCCGAGCCGCTCGCGGAACTCGTCGGGGTCCAGCTCCTGGCCGAACTCGGGATCGAGCATGTCCTGCATCATCCCCGCTTCCTCGTAGATCACCGCCAGCGGGTTGTTGATCTCGTGGGCGATCCCGGCCGCCATCTCGCCCACCGACGCCAGCTTGGCGGCCTCGAAGAGGTGGCCGCGGAGGTCCGCCTTGGCGGCGTCGGAGCGGCGCAGCTCGTCCACCAGCTTGGTGGTCGTGCGCAGCGCCAGGAGGGACACCAGCACCGCGGCGAGCACCAGCAGACCGCCGCCCAGCGCCTGCTCCTGGCGCAGCGGCACCAGCGCCTGGACGGCGGGGACGCGGACCAGCAGCGCCCAGCGCGTCACCTCCAGCGGAGACACCGCCGCGACGTAGCGGACCCCGTCCTCCTCGAGATCGCGGACGAACGGCTCGGCGCCGGTCCACGAGACGGGCAGCACCTGGGCCAGCTGGTCGGCGGAGTCCAGCGTCTGGCGCTCGCCGTCGGCGTTGACGATCAGCGTCTCCATCCCCTTGCCGCTCTGGGCCCGCGCCACGAACGCCGCGAAGTCCGCGGGGTCCACGCTGGCGCGCACCGTCCACAGCCGGCCGCCCACCGGCCGGGTCACCGCGACGATGAAGTGGGGGTGGCCGCGGAAGCCCAGGTAGACGTCGCTGATGAACTCCCCGCCGCGGGCCTCGACGACGCTGCGGAACCAGTCCTCGCCGGCGTAGCTCCGGCCCAGCAGGCTGGGGTACGGCCCGGCGTAGTCGACCAGCGTGCCGTCCTCGTCGAACAGGCCGACGTCCTCGAACGCCTCGCTCTCCCGCTGCAGGCGCTCGAGGATCAGCTCCAGCTCGCCGGGCGCGGGCGGCAGCACGCGGCCCGGGTCGAGCAGCACGTTGCGGACGTTGGAGAGCCGCTCCTGGAGGAACAGGTCGACCGTGTTGCGCTGGTGCTCGGCGGCGGACAGCAGGTGGGCGTCGATCTCCTCGCGCACCGTGCGGCTGCTCTGGACCGTGAACCACACCGCGAGCAGCACCAGCGGCGAGAGGTAGGCGGCGAGGACGCCGACCCGCAGGCGCGTCCGCAGCCGGTGGTAGTACTCGTCCCCGCGGACCTCGAGCTCTTCGGCGACCGGCGCCGCGACGATATCGGCGTCGACCCGGTGGGAGGCCATCCGGCACCACCTTCCTCGCCGGGGAGATTAGTGACGGACGCCGCGCGAGTCCATCTTTCGTCGCGGTCCCTGCAAGACGGAGGTCTCGCGGGCGAGGTCGGGCGTGAAGCCGACGACGCGCACGTGGCGGCGCCCGTCCCCGTCCCGGTAGACGGTCCCCCGGGCCAGCACGCACTCGCCGACGAAGTCGAGCAGCAGCTCGCTCATCGGCGTCGGGTCGACCACCAGGGTGTCCGCGTTCCGCACCACGAGGCCCAGGAGGCGGATTCGTTCCCGGTGGTCGCGCTCGAGGACGACCACCGTTCCGTTCACCGCGATCAGGGTCTGCCGGATGGCCATCGGGTCCCTCCCGTCGACCGTGCGGGCTGCCCGGTCGGGGCGCTGGGGTCCATGATCCATTGGTAGCGGCCTCCCGGCCCCGCGGAGGTCACGTGCAGCGCGGTATCGGCGTAGCGGGACACCCGACAGGAGCGGGCGCCCGGTGCGGCGGGCGGGAGCCGCGGCCGGGACGGCTACTCCACGGTGACCTCGCCCTGGCCGGGGAAGCCGGCGGGGAACCGCCACGTCTCGGCGGCGTCGGCCTCCACCTCGCCCCGGTAGAACAGCATCGGGCGGTACTCGCCGGCGACGTACTCCTCGAGCTGGTCGTTGTGGTGCGGACTGTCCGGGGACTCGCTCTGCCCGCCCGGGAGGATCCAGCGGCCGCGGATGTCGCCGGGGCGCAGCTCGGTGACGAAGCGGTTGCTGGGCGCGTTGCGCACGTCGAGGGTCGCCGGCAGCGCGCTGTCGAGCAGCCAGACGTGGTCGCCGACGTCGACGGTGTACAGCGCGCCGGGCTTCTCCAGGCGCGCCGAGCTGGCCTCCGGCAGCGCGTCCCCGGCGTAGTCCCGCAGCTCGATGGTGTGGTACAGCCCCCAGCGCCAGGTGGCCGGGTCCTGCGGGTCGGCGCCCAGCGCCGCGAACACCGGCGCGAGCTCGTCCAGCGCCATCCCGAGGCTGGCCAGGATCAGCTCGTCGCGGGTCTCCAGCTCCGGGGTGTAGCGGTCGTCGAAGAAGTTCACCCCGCTCTCCGAGGGGAACGGCAGCTGCCCCGCCTCGATGGCCTCGATGTCGTCGGCGGTGCGGTCCAGCCAGTACGTCGCGAACTTGACGACCACCAGCCCCAGCTCGGCGCTGAGCTCCCCGAACAGCAGGTCCCCCAGCACGCCGACCTCGTCCTGGAGCATCTGTCGCACGAAGATCGCGAGCCACGCGTGGAAGATCGACGGCGCGACCTGGTCGGTGCCGGTGCCGAGGTCCCAGGCCGCCAGGAGGTCCAGCGCCTGCTGGATCTCCGGGGTGACGAGATCCGGCCGGTGGGCGGCGGCCTCCTGGATGTACGGCACCAGCCGCTCCCCGAGGCGCGAGACGTGGTCCAGCTGGATCGCGGCCATGTCGTCGGCGGTGATCGGCCGCTCGGCGACGATCTCCTCGATGCGCACCCGCGGCCGCAGCGCCCGCGTGCCGATGTCGAACAGCGCCGAGAGGTAGGTCGGGTCGTCGTACGGGTCGTTGTCGTCGGTCTGGCCCACCGGGTCGTTGTTGGCGGTGGTGAAGAACCCGCGCTCGGGGTCGAACCCGTGGGGCACCCACTCGTCGGGGAGCACCTCGTACGACAGCGGATCGGACGACGACCGCAGCCACTCGTAGCCCCCCTCGCCGGGCAGCAGCGTCACGGGCGAGACGTCCGGGTCGACCCGCTCGCGCAGCGGCACGTCGGTGCGGCACGAGTAGCCCACGTGCCCGTCGACGTCGGCGTACACGAAGTGCTGGCCCGCGGCGAGGTTGGTGCGCAGCGCGGCCTGGAAGTCGTCCCAGTCGGCGGCGCGGTCGATCTCGTAGAACGTCCGCGCGCCGCTGCGGGGCTGGTAGCCGGTCCAGCGGATCGAGATCGCCAGCGGGACGGGCAGGCCCAGCGCCTCGGGGGGCAGCAGCGGGCCGTGGTGCGGCACCGCCTGCAGCGTCACGGTGCGCTCCTCGGCGTCCGCCACGGCGCCACCCGGGGCCCGCACGCGGATCACCTCGTCGCGCTCGTCGACCTCCACCCGCTCGCCGAGGAACTCGACCTCGTCCTCGTCGACGAACTTCTCGAGGTAGGCGTCGGCGACGTCGAGGATCGAGGTCGTCGGGCCCCACGCGATGCGCTGGTTGTGCCCGAACATCACGAACGGCACGCCGGGGAAGTTGGCGCCGACGACGTCCATCGCACCGCCGTCCTCGGCGGTGCTCAGGTGGACCAGGTAGTACACCGCGGGGTGGGCGATCCCCTGGTGCGAGTCCGACGCGAGGATCGCCGCGCCGCTGTCGGTCAGCGCGCCGGAGACGGCGAAGGCGTTGCTCCCGCCGCCGCTGAACCGCAGGCCCTGCGCCCCGCGCAGCGCGTCGAGCAGGACCTGATCGTCGAGCCCTGCGAGCAGGGCCAGCGACTCCGCGGGGGGCGCCGGCGCCGGCGGCGTGCCGGTGGGCGGGTAGGTCCCCATCCCGTCGTAGAACTCCGGGACGATGTACTCGCGGTCGAACGGCTGGTAGATGTAGAAGTCCTCGAACAGCTCGTCGCCGAGCATGATCTTCACCAGCCCGAGCGTGATGTCCTGGTCCGGGCGCATCGACAGCCCCGCGGTGAGCAGCTTGTCGATCGCCGCGCAGTCCACCGCGGTCCAGGGGTCCGGCTCGTAGCCCAGCGCCGCGAACTGGGGCGACAGCCGCGCGCCGTTGCGCCCGGCCGCGGCGTCGGCGAGGTAGCGATCGACGCCGGCGGCGTAGGCGCTCATCGCCAGGTACATCTCGGGATCGTCCCGCTCCAGCTGCTGGATCGTCTCCTCGGCGTAGTCCACCAGCCGCATCGCCCGGCTCTGGAGATCGCTGTCGTAGAACGCCTCGCCGAGCACCTCGGCCCGCGTGCCCCGCGCCCGGCGGCGCAGCAGGTCCATCTCGAACAGCCGGTCGTGGGCCGTGCGGTACCCCTGCACGAAGTACAGGTCGTCCTCGCTCGAGGCGTAGATGTGCGAGACCCCGGTGCCGTCCACCAGCACCTCGACCTCCCCCTCCAGCGTCGCCGCGTCGGGCCCGGCCGGCTCGGGCTCGGGCTCCTCGCAGCCGAGCGTCGGCGGCAGGACACAGGACAGCGTGAGCAGCATCGCGGCGGGGAGCGCGGTGGGTCGCATTCGGGGGCCTCCGGCGCGACCGGATCCACCCGCGGAGGATCCGGGACTCCCCCGTCTTGCCAGACTCGCGGAAAAGAATCTACCGATCAGTCGACCCGGGGACGGCGCCAGGCCGATCCGGATCCTCGTCGGCCCGCCTCCCGGCGATCTCGGGCGGGATCCCCACGCTGGCCAGGTAGGGGGCGGACCCTCTCGAGCAAGCGGAGAATGTGCTGCCGCCGCGAGCGCGTCCCATCCGCGGACCCTCTCCTGGGGGCGAGCATGCAGGGGTTCGGTCCGTCACCGAGCAGGCAGAACCGTGACGCGCGGTTCGCGTCGTGCGCCCGGGCGCGCAACCCAGTTCGAGTACACCGGCCTCCCCATCGAGCGCCCGCTCTCCACCGGCGGGGAGGCCGCGCTGCCCAGCGGGGGCACCTGCGACATCGGCGCGGGCGAGCGGCTCTTCGAGAGCCCGGAGGTGGCCGATCGCTGGGCGCAGGCCCTGCCATGCCGCGACGTGCCGATTCCCGTCAACGTAGCGAACAGCATTGGCTGGACACGGCCTTCGAGAGATCGAGGCTGGGCTGCCGCTTGTCGGCAGGAGGCCAGGAACGGCAGCACGCTGCCGCCCACCGCCGTCACCGCCCCCGCGACGGCGCGCCCGCTGTGGGCCATCGCGCGGCCCTGGCCCAGCGCGGACAGTACCCGATCCACGGACGCGTGCCGAGCCGCTCTGCACCGCTGGCGATCGGCCCGGGGTGATCATCCGCCTGGACGACCACCGTCCGCCGACGGCGTCCTGACCCCCCCTCGCGGACTCCGCGCCAGACGCCCGGGCAGCTACAGCGTGTCGAACGTGAAGGCGTACTCGATGGTCGTCTCGTTGCCCGCGGGGGGCGGGAACGTCAGCCCCCCGAGGGTCTCGAGCAGGCAGTCGACCAGGCGCCGGTCCCGTACGCTGTTCTCCACGACCTCGAGCGAGGAGACGGAGCCGTAGCGGGCGATGGTGATCTCGACCACGACGCGGCCGCGCTGGTCGGGGTCTGCGATCAGCGCCGTGTCGAAGCACGCGCCGATATCCGCGCTCGCGCCGTCGAGGGTGGCCTTCACCCCTGCGGGGTTCCAGTGCCCGGTCGGCCCCATCGGGCGCAGCGGACCGCTGCGGGCGATGCACCCGCGCACCGGTCGGCTGGGCGAGGGGGTGATGTCTGGAGCCTGCTCCGGGGGCGTGGTCGTCACCCCGCCGTCGTCGGTGGTGCCCTGGGCAGCAGGCGCCGGCGCTCGCTGCGGTTCCTCGGGGTCGGGCTCGGCGGACGCGGCTCCGGCGGCCAGCGCCAGGACCACCGCCAGCGACAGGATGGTGACGGTGAGCCCGTCGGCGCACTTCCAGGGCAAGGACATCGGCCACCCCCTCTCCCCAGGCCCGGGAGCGACCCCCACGGGGCCTCCCGCGGTCTGCAACCCGTGACCGCCGCCCGTTCTTCCCCACGTGGCCACCTGGGCTTCCGCGGACAGGTGTCAGGCACTGTCACTCGCCACTCTTGCGCCGCGTCGGAACAAGGGGAACGACGACGGGCAGGGATGCCCCTTGTGGGCTCGACCAATCGGATCCAACGAGGCGAAGAGCAGTCCGGGTCGGCGGGGGCCGCTCGCTCGGTTCGACTTCCCCCGCCCGCAGGGCAGAGAAGGGGGATCTCGGCGAGGTCCTGGTCGGTGTATGGGTGGGTGTCCCTGGTGGAGGCGGGGGGAGTCGCCCTCCAGTCGGCGTCCGTCCGGGGCGGCTCCTTCCGGGCCGCCTCCTTCGCTGGATCATGGATATCTGGTTGGCTCAGCCTCGAGGAAATATGGCTACGTTCGTCCGGCGCCGACTCCCGCCCGACTTCCACTTTCTGTCGCGATCAGAGCCATTTTCTGGAAGTCGGATGTCCGAGTTCCAGCCCGGCTTCCGCAGCCCTGATCACACGCACCCGCGAAACCCCTTGAGATCAGGG
>CAZOYV010000002.1:0-80606 GCA_964584075.1 uncultured Rickettsiales bacterium
GTGCGGGGGAAGCCGTCGAGCAGGTAGCCCTGCCGGCAGTCGGGCTCCGCCAGGCGCTCGCGGATGATCCGCACGATCACCTCGTCGGGGACGAGCTGGCCGGCCGACATGTACTTCTCGGCCTCGCGGCCGAGCTGGGTGCCGGCGTCGCGGGCCGCGCGGCACAGGTGGTCGGGCAGGTCGAGGCGGTCGGGCTGGGCGTCGATCTCCACGAACACCCCGTGCTCGGCGCAGGCCTCGAACACCCGCTCGGTGTCGAACGCGATGGGCCCGCGCTCGCCGATGAGGCGGGCGGTGGGGTGGGCCAGGCCGTGCAGCAGCCCGCTGCGGATCGCGGCCAGCAGGCGCTCGGTCATCGCGTCGCCGTCCAGGGACAGGTCGTAGTGGATCGCGCCCAGCACCCAGTCCAGCTGCTCGAGGGTCGCGCGGGCCAGGTCGAGGCTGCCGTCCCGCAGGATGTCCACCTCGATCCCCGCCAGCAGCCACAGGTCGTCCAGCCCGGCGTCCACCTCGCGGACCCGCTCGGCGTGGCGCAGGGCCCCGTCGTCGTCCAGCCCGCCGGCCATCGTCACCCGCTGGGAGTGGTCGGTGATCGCCAGGTACTGGTAGCCGCGCCGCCGGGCGGCCCGGGCCATCTCCTCGATGGTGTCCTCGCCGTCGCTGGCGGTGGTGTGCGCCTGCAGGTCGCCGCGGATGTCGTCCAGCTCCACCAGCCGGGGCAGCTCGCCGTCGCGGGCCGCCTCGAGCTCTCCGCGGTCCTCGCGCAGCTCCGGGGGGACGTACGCGAGCCCCAGCCGGTGGTAGACCGCCTCCTCGGTGCGGCTCGCGAGGCGACGCTCCCCGGAGAACAGCCCGTACTCGTTGAGCTTCCAGTCTCGCTCGACCGCCCGCCGGCGCAGCGCGACGTTGTGCTGCTTGGAGCCGGTGAAGTACAGCAGCGCCGAGCCGAACACGTCCTCCTCGAAGAACCGGAAGTCCACCTGCAGCCCGCTCTCGAGGCGGATCGAGACCCGCTCCTCGCCGCGGCCGATCACCTCCTCGACGCCGTCGAGCGCCACCAGCGCGTCCGCCGCCGCCGCCCGGTCGTCGGCCCGCACCAGCACGTCCAGGTCGCCGACGGTCTCCGCGCGTCGCCGGTAGCTGCCGGCCACGACCCAGCGGCGGACGGCGCCGATCCCGTCCAGCTGCCGCCCCAGCGAGGCCGCGTGCTGCGCCGCGTCCCGCAGCGGCGTCCGGCCGGCCGCCGCGCGCACGGTCTCGATGCCCTCGAGGATGTTCCGCTCGCTCTTGCGCCCCATCCCGGCGAGGCCGCGGACCCGTCCCTCCTCGGCCGCCTCCCGCAGCTCGTCGAGCCCGGAGACGCCGAGCTCCTCGTGCAGCTGCATCGCCGTGCGCGGCCCGAGCCCCGGCACGCGGAGCAACTCGGTGAGCCCCTCGGGGACCGCCTCGCGCAGCTCCTCCAGCCGCGCGCAGGTCCCGGTCTCCAGCATCTCGCCGACCTTCCCCGCGGTGGCCTCGCCGATGTTCGGCAGCCCCGCCAGGTCCTCCCCCTCGGCCACCAGCTCCTCCAGCTGCCGCGGCCGGTCCCGCACCGTCCGCGCCGCGTCGCGGTAGGAGCGGACGCGGAACTCGTCGTCCCCCCGCAGCTCGTACAGGTCCGCGATCTCGTCCAGCAGGCCGGCGATGCGGGCGTTCTCCACGGCGTCCTCCCGCCGCGACGGTCCGCACCCGCGAGCGATCGGCCCATCGGGCGATGCCCGACGGGGAGGTGGGGGCGCGCACCAGATCCGGCCCGGAGCCCGTTCGAGCCGTGACTTCCGGCGCGGGAGCCCCTAAGGTCGGGCGGCGAGGTCGGGGACAGAGCGGGCCCGGCTCGCGACGCTGACCGACCGGCTGATCAGCGCCGAGCAGGACGAGCGGCGGCGCATCGCCCAGATGCTGCACGACGAGCTGCAGCAGACCATCGTCGGCGCGCGCTTCACCTGCGACGTCGCCCGTCGCCAGGTGGACGATCCGGCCGCGTCTCGGGTGCTCGACCGCCTGCGAGAGCAGCTGCACGACGCCGCCGACGGGGCCCGCAGCCTCAGCCACGAGCTGGCCCCGCCGCTGCTCGACCGCGGCGATCTGGCCGGCGCGCTGCGCTGGCTCGCCGAGCGCATGCAGGAGCGCCACGGGCTGGCGATCACCGTCCGCGCCGGGCCCCTCGAGGACGTGCCGCTGACGCTGGCGGGGTTGCTGTACGGGGCAGTGCAGGAGCTGCTGTTCAACGTGGTCAAGCACGCCGGCGCCGGCGCCGCGGAGGTGCGGATCTCCGCCACCGACGAACGGATCGTGGTCACCGTCGCCGACGACGGCGCCGGCTTCGATGCGGCGGGCGGCTCGGGTGGCCGGTCGGGCTTCGGGCTGCTGGCGGTCCGCGAGCGGTTCGGCCTCGTGGACGGCCGCTTCGAGATCGAGGCCCGCTCCGGCGGGGGGACCCGCGTGGCGCTCACCGTGCCGTTCGTGCCGGCGGACCCACGGCCCGATCCGCAGGGCGTCGCGGCGGACTCGCGGGCGCCGGCCATGGTCGCCCCCGAGTCCCGGAGCGACGGCTCCCTCCGCGTGGTGCTGGTCGACGACCACGACGTGGTGCGCCAGGGCCTGGCGCAGCTGCTGGGCGAGGACGGCGGTGTCGAGATCGTCGGCCAGGCGGCGTCGGGCGAGGAGGGCGTGCGCCTGTGCCGCCGCCACCGCCCCGACGTGGTGGTGATGGATCTGAACATGCCCGGGATCTCCGGCGACGAGGCCACCCGCCGCATCGTCGCCGAGCGCCCCGGTACCCGCGTGGTGGGCCTGTCGATCCGCGCCGAGCCCGAGGACGTGTCCCTGATGGTCGGCGCCGGGGCCGCCACGCACCTGGGCAAGGAGTGCGACCCTGCCGAGCTGATCCGCGCGATCCGGGGGGAGTGAGCGGCTCAGCGCCCCGGCGCCCCGGCCACCTCCATCGACAGCCCGAGGTTGAGCACGAACGCCATCCGCACCTCGTCCACGAAGCGCCGCTGCTGGTCCTCGTCGAGGTCGAGGAGGTCGATGGCCCGCAGGTAGTCGCGCACGAAGGCGCCCTCGTCGTCGATGCGGTCGAAGCGGTAGGCGGTCAGCGCGTCGTCCCCGATGCCGTACTGCTCGGACAGGACCTTGCGCTGGATCTTCCCCCCGGACAGGTCGGCGAGGTAGCGGGTGTAGGCGTGGGCGCCGACGAGCTCGGGGGCGTTCTCGGCCAGGTCCTGCAGGTGGCGGGTGTAGACGATGGTGCTGGCGATCAGCAGGTGGTCGTCGCGCCAGTCCATCCCGGCGAGGCGCTCCAGATCGTGCTCGATGGCCTCGTTGCGGTACAGCTCCGGCGCGCGGAGCGGCGCCACCGCGGGGTGGTCGGCGTGCAGGTCGAGGGTCCGCTCCAGCACGTGGTACACGCGCTGCAGCTGGGCCAGGTAGCGGACGTAGTCCTCGCGCGACGCCCGGCCGTGGAGCAGGTCGGCGACGACGCCGCTGCGCTCGGAGATGGCGTGCAGCGTCGAGGTGGCGTCGCGGATGTGCTGGGTGAGCTCGTGGTCCATCGCGGAACTCCTCTCTACGCGTACCCTGGCGACCACGGCGGGGGCCGACCATCGGCGAGCGTCCTGTGGAGGGATCGGGGTTCGCCCCAGGGACGCCGCGTCACGCGGACCGGACCTCGTCGGCGAGGGTCATCCACGCGCACCGGGGCGGAGGGCGGGGACGCCCCGGGCGCGGGATGGCGAGGCGGTCCCGCCTCCCCCTGGACCGATGAAGCGGCGGTAGTCCGCGCTGCTCGCGATGTAGCGGATCACCTCGTAGGGCACCCGCGAGAGGTCGCCGGCGCGGGCCGCGGTGGACGAGGCGTCGAACGCGCCGGGGAGGAACGTCACCGGCAGCGCGGTGGGCACCTCGGGGCCGCGGGGGCCGCGCTCGACGAACGCCACCCGGATCGAGTGGTGCGCGCGGTCGTGGCCGACGGCGGGATCGGCCAGGTTGCGCTCCAGGCGCGCCAGCGTGTCGGGGCGGCCCTGCGGATCGGCGGCGCGGTAGTGGTCGGCGCCCGCGAGGTAGGTGGCCTCCACCCGCCGCCCGCGGTGGCGGCGCAGCAGCGCGAACAGGTTGTCCTCCCCGACGGTGGCGCGGCCCCGGCCGACGTCGCAGTACTCCGCCAGCGGGGCCAGCACGGACAGGACGCGGGGCGCCATCGCGTGGCGGTGGTCGTGGGTCGCCTCGGAGAGCGCCCGCTTGCGCTCGTCGAGGCCCTGGATCACGAACGCGACGCGGTCCAGCCGCAGCGAGGTGATCGCCTGCAGGGCGCCCAGCAGGTGGCCCCAGTGCAGGGGGTTGCCCGCCACCGGGTAGACACCCAGCCGCAGGGGGGCGCCGGCCCCGGCGGGCGGGCGCGCGGCGATCTGGCCGAGCAGGTGCCCGGCGCGGCTCCGCACGTCGGCGAGGGGCGAGGCCCGGAGGTCCAGCCCGAGGACCCACGCCGAGCGGCGCAGCTGCTCCTCGACGCGCAGCCCGATGGCGGCCGCGGCGGCCCTCGGCTCCGCACGGCGCGGCAGGTCGGGCGGCGGATCGGAGCGGACGCCTCGCCGGGCGGCGATCCCGGCGGTGGGGATGGGCACGGGGGGCTGGTGGACGGCCTTGCCGGTGTGGAACACGGACTCGATCTCCCGTCGACGGCACCCGGAGGATGGCAGCCTGCGGGCGTGGTTCCCATCGGCCCGGCCCCCAACCGGGGATCGGGGAAAGTCCGAGGCCGGTGGACCTGGGCGTCGCCCCGGCCGGTCGGTGGGTCTCGCCCCCGGAGCGCGGGCAGGAGATCCCCGGTGGCGGCCCGAGGCGGTCCAGGGCGAGACTCGGGGCCGAGGAGGTTCCACGATGGAGAGCGAGCGCGAACCACCGGACCGGGCCGGCGGAGACCCGGCGCGCCCGCGGGAGCCGCGGCTCCCGGACACCGAGACCCTGGAGGCGTACCTCTCCTCGCTGTACGAGTGCGAGGTGACGGTGATCGCCACCCGCGAGCTGGGCGGCGACGCGGACGACGGGGCGCTGAAGTCCTTCGGCTACGGCGACCCGGTGCTGATCGAGTTCCACTACGCCGGGGGCCGCGGCCGGGTGGTGCTGCACACGATGACCGGCGACGGCTTCGGCCACGAGCGCCGCTCCGACCGGGCCCGCGACCTGCTGCTGGACTACGACACCTTCAACGAGCTGCCCCGCCACGTGCGGGCGCTGGACGTGGGAGCCTTCGGCGATCGCGGCGAGCTGGTCTCGCTGGGCCGCACCGGCGAGTTCTTCCTCGTGACGCGCTTCGCCGCGGGGGAGCCCTACGCCGGCGATCTGGAGCGGATCGCCCGGACCGGGGAGGAGTCCCGGCAGGACCACGACCGCGCCGCCGCGCTGGCGGCGTACCTGGCCGGGATCCACGAGTCCAAGCACGCCTCGGAGCTGCTGTACCGCCGGCGCGTCCGCGACCTGGTGGGCCACGGCGAGGGCATCGCCGGGATCCTCGACAGCTACCCCGACGACGATCCCGTGGCGCCGCCGGAGCGGCTGCAGGCCATCGAGCGGCGCTGCCTCGCCTGGCGCTGGCGTCTGCGCGGCCAGGGACACCGGCTGTGCGAGGTCCACGGGGACTTCCACCCCTGGAACGTGCTGTTCCGCGAGGGCGACGACTTCGCCCTGCTGGATCGCAGCCGGGGACGCTGGGGCGAGCCCGGCGACGACGTGTCCTCGATGGCGATCAACTACCTGCTGCACTCCCTGCGCGCCGGCGAGCCCGGCGAGGGCCCGTTCGGCCGGCTGCACGACACGTTCTGGTTCCACTACCTGCAGCGGACGCAGGACCAGGAGCTGCTCCGCACGATCCAGCCGTTCTTCGCCTGGCGGGCCCTGGTGCTCGCCAGCCCGGTCTGGTACCCGGACCAGCCGGAGACGGTCCGGGAGCAGCTGTTCTGTTTCATGGAACAGGTGCTGGAGCGGGATCGGTTCGAACCGCGCCGGCTGGAGGAGTGCCTCCCGCGAGGGGACGCGTGAGCCCGCCGCCGGGGCGGGCGATCTGGCTGACGGGGCTGCCCGCCTCGGGCAAGTCGACGCTGGGCCGCTCGCTCGCCGAGACCCTGCGGGAGCGCGGCGAGGTGGTCCAGGTGCTCGACTCCGACGAGCTGCGGGATGTGCTCACGCCGGACCCGGCCTACACCGAGGAGGAGCGCGACTGGTTCTACGGGGTGATGGTCCACGTGGCCGGCCTGCTGACGCGCTGCGGCGTGGACGTGGTGCTCGCCGCCACGGCCCACGCCCGCCGCCACCGCGACCGGGGCCGGGCGAGCCTCGAGCGCTTCGTCGAGGTCCACGTGCGCTGTCCCCTCGAAGCGTGCATCGAGCGCGACCCCAAGGGGATCTACCGCGCGGCGCTGGAGGGCCGCGCGACCCGCGTGCCCGGGGTCCAGGTGGCCTACGAGCCGCCGCTGCAGCCCGAGGCGGTGGTCGACACGGCGCGGGACACGGTCGCGGAGTGCGTCGAGCGGATCCTCGCGGCGCTCACTTCCCCACGGGGAAGATCGCCTTCGCCGGGCACTGGTTGATCGCCTGGGCCACCTTGCCCTCGAGCTGGGGCGGTACCTCGTCGACGATCACCTTCGCCCGCTTGCTCCCCTCCTGGAAGCGGAACACCTCGGGACACAGCTGGACGCAGATCCCCGCCGTGTTGCACAGCTTCTGGTTGACACCGACCTTCATCGGACCTCCTCCTGGTCTCCACGCAACAGCCTGCGGTGCTCGGCCCGGGCGCACGCCCCGGCCACCACCTCGAGCCCCGCGGCGCGGGCGCGGGCCTCGCTCTCGTCGTTCCCGGCGCCGGGCTGGAACCAGATCACCGGCGCGCCGGTGGCCGCGGCCTGCTCCACGAGCGGGCCGTGGCGCGGCCCGGCGACGAACACGTCCACGACATCGACCTCCACCTCGTCGGGGACGGCGTCGAGGTCGGGGTAGACGGCCATGCCGTCGATCTCCTCGGCCTCGGTGTGCACCGGGATCACGAAGTACCCCTGGTCGCGCAGGTAGCGCCCCACGCCGTGGCTGTCCCGTTCGGGGTCGGGCGACATGCCGATCACCGCCACCACGCGGGCGTCCTCGAGGATCCTCGTGAGCCGCGCGTCTCGATCTCGTTGCGGCATCGAGCGCACGGCGGGCTCGGACGGTCGACTCATGACGGACCTCCCGATCGCTGGACGCCGGCGGGCCACCCCTCCACGCCGCGCAGCGGCACGAAGCGCACGGCCCCGAGGGGCTCCTCGCGGAGCCGGCCGCGGGGATCGTGGGTGACGAGCCGCAGCCGCTGATCGCGGGGGCCCGGGCCCACCGGGATCACCATCCGGCCGTCCGCCGCGAGCTGGTCCGCGAGGCTGCGGGGCACCCTCGGCCCGCTGGCGGAGACCAGGATCGCGTCGAACGGCGCCGCCTCCGGCCAGCCCAGCGACCCGTCGCCGAGTCGGAGCTCGACGTTGTCGTAGCCCAGCCTCAGCAGCCGCTCGCGCGCCCACTGGAACGGGGCCTCCTGGATCTCGACGGCGTGGACCCGCTCCACGATCCGGCTCATCACCGCGGAGGTGTAGCCCGAGCCGGCCCCCACGTCGAGGACCCGCTGGGACGGCCGCAGGCGCAGCGCCTCGATCATCGCGGCGACGACGTAGGGCTGGGAGATCGTCTGGTCGCGGCAGAACGGCAGCGGCTCGTCCGCATAGGACCGACGGCGCAGCGCCGCGGGGACGAACGCCTCGCGGGGGACCTCCCTCATCGCCCGCAGCACGCGCTCGTCCTCGATCCCGCGCCGCTCCAGCTGGTACCGCACCATCCTCTCGCGCCTGGCCTCGTAGGAGTAGCTCAGCATCCTTCCGCTCCCGTCATCCTCGCCCGTGACGCTAGGCCGCCCACGGCGCGGATCGCCATCGGGGGCGGCGCCAGCCGGCCATGGAGGCATCCCCCAGCGCGCCCGGGGGGATCCGCTCGCGCCCCCCTGCGTGTCGCCCCGCTTGACTCGCGTACGCCGGTGCCGAGGTCCGGGAGGACCGCTGGGAGGAGGGGCGCGCCGGAGAGCAGGAGGTCAGATGTCGGGAACAGCGCTACGGAGGATCACGGTCGGCTGGTGGATCGCGGTGGGGTGCCTGGCGATGCCGGGCGCGGCCCGGTCGGTGCCCATCGACTCGGGCGCGATCGTGTACCACGTCGAGCACCCGCTGAAGTCGGTGCGGGGCGTGATGGAGGCCAGCGACGCCGAGCTGGACCTGACCTGGGACCCGGACGCGCTGGAGGAGCTGCGGTTCGAGGCGGTGATCCCGCTGGGGGCCTTCGACAGCGGCAACCGGCTGCGCGACGAGCACGCCGCGGAGGCGCTGGAGCTGTTCCTCCACCCCGACGCGACGTGGACCGTCGAGCGGGTGGACGTGGAGGACCGCCAACCGGAAGACGGGCCCTGGAGCGAGGCGACCCTCCAGGTCCACGGGCCGCTGACGCTGCACGGCGTCACGGCGGACCAGACCGTCGTGGTGCAGGCCAAGCGCTCCGGGGAGGGGGTGTCGCTGCGCGGGAGCTTCACGCTGGCGCTGTCGGCGTTCGACGTCGAGCGGCCGGCGCTGCTCGGCCTCGCCGTCGAGGACACGGTGACCGTCGAGGTCGACCTGGAGGCGCCCCCGCCCGGGGGCTGACCCGGGCGGCCCCGCGGCCGCCGTCAGAACGGCCACACCAGCGGGACCAGCACCGTGGCCAGGGCGCACACCAGCAGGTTCAGCGGCAGGCCCGCGCGGACGAAGTCGGCGAAGCCGTAGCTGCCCGGCCCGAACACCAGCAGGTTGGTCTGGTAGCCCACCGGCGAGGCGAACGCGGCCGACGCACCCAGCGCCGTGCCGACGACGAACGGCCGGGCGTCGACGCCCAGCGAGGAGGCCATCGACAGCGCCAGCGGCAGCACCAGCACCGCCGTGGAGTTGTTGCTGACGAAGTTGCTCATCACGCTGGTGAACAGGATCACCGCGCCCAGCACCACGTGGGGACCGGCGCCCTCGATCAGCCCCAGCACCGTCTCGGCGTAGAGCTCGGCGGTGCCGCTGCGCTCCATGGCGTTGCCCAGCGCGATGGTGCCGATGATCAGCAGCAGCACGTGGGCGTCCACCGAGCGCAGCGCGACCCGCAGCCGCACGCAGCCCGTGAGCAGCATCGCCACCGCCGCGGCCATCGACGCGGCGCTCATCGGCAGCAGCCCCGTCGCCACCGACGCGATCATCGCGCCGAGGATCAGCAGCGCCACGGGCGCGCGCTCGCGGTTGTGGACCGTCCGCGTCAGGTCGCCCGAGACGATCAGGTCGCCGGACTTGCCCAGCTGCTCGTGACACGGCTCGGCGCAGTGGGCGAGCATCACGTCCCCGGCCTCCAGGTGCAGCTCGGCCAGGCTGCGGCCGCGGTAGTGGGTCGCGCGCCGCTTCAGCCCCAGGACCTCGACGCCGGCCGCGAGGCCCTGGATCGCCTCCTGCAGCCGGGTCCCCACGTGGACGGACCCGCCGGGCACGATCAGCTCGACCAGCTGCCCGCCGCGGCCGCCGGGCAGGATCGCCAGCGGGTCGTCCAGGGGCTCGCGGCTGGGTGACACGGGGGTCAGCCCGTCGGCGCGAGCGAGGGCGAACAATGCCTCCCGGGGGGCGGTCAGCAGCAGCACGTCCCCGCCCGCCAGCTCCACCGCCTGCTCCTCCGGGTCGCAGATCGAGCCGTCCCGCCGGAGCACCTCCAGGGCCTGCACGCCCTCCGGCACGCCGGGCAGCGCGGGCCGGTCGCAGGTCATCCCGTCGTACGCCCCTCCCTCGACCACGATCCACTCGCTGAGGTAGGTCCCGGCGCCGCTCTGCTCCGCCTCTGGATCGGCCACGTGGCTCCGGTGCCGCGGCAGCAGCCTGGGCGCCACCAGCAGCAGGTACGCCCCGCCCGCCAGGGCGATGGGCAGCCCCGCCGCGGCCAGCTCGAACATCCCCAGCGGCTCGTGGCCGAGGTCCTCGGCGACGTTGCTGACGATGATGTTGGTGGACGTGCCCACCAGGGTGCAGGTGCCGCCCAGGATCGAGGCGAACGACAGCGGGATCAGGTGGCGCGAGGGCGAGAACCCGTGGACCCGCGCCGCGTGCATCACCACCGGCACGAACAGGATCACCACCGGCGTGTTGTTGACGAACGCCGACAGCACCCCGACGGTGGCGAGCAGCAGCAGCGCGAACCGCCAGGCCTGGCCACCGGAGAGCCGCGCGATCCACTCGGCGATGGGCTCCAGCGCGCCGGTGCGCATCACCCCCGCCGCCACCAGGAACAGGGCGCCCACGGTGATGGGGGCCGGGTTGCCGAACGCGGCCAGGGTCTGCTCCGGGGTCAGCACCCCGGTGAGCATCAGCGCGGCCAGGATCCCCAGGGCGGTCACGGCGTACGGCAGCCACTCGGTGACCAGCAGGACGATCACCGCGACGAGCACGATGCTGACGATCAGGACCTCCACGGGCTCTCCTCGGCCTCCCTCACTCCTCGCCGGCGTCTCCTCCACCGGCGTCACCCTCGTCCCCGGTCCGTTCGCCCAGCCAGCGTCGGGCGCGGCGGGCCACCGCGGCGCCGGCGACGGCGACCAGAACCACCGCCGCCGCGGCCAGCGAGAGGTTGCCGGCCGAGGGCTGCGCCACCGCGTTGCGGACCTGGACCGTGGCCAGCGACATCGCCAGGATCCCGGGGGTCATCGCCAGCGCCGAGCCCACCACGAAGTCGCGCAGGCGCAGCCGGGACGACCCGGCCACGAGGTTGACCACGGTGAACGGCGCCAGGGGGACCAGCCGCACCAGCGCCGCCACCGGGATGCCATGGCCCCGCAGGCCGCGCTCGAGGGCCTCGGCGCGGCGGCCGGCGAGGCGGTGGACCAGGTCGGGCCACAGCACGCGGCCGAGGCCGTAGCCCACCAGCGCGCTGGACAGGGAGCCCGCCAGGGAGTACAGGGCGCCCAGCCACGGCCCGAACAGCAGGGCGCTGGCCACGATCAGCGCCGTGACCGGCACCATCAGCACGCCGCCGACGACGAACACGGCCACGGTCACCGGGCCGCCGGCCGCGCTGTCCCGCAGGGGGGCGGCCAGCTGCTCCAGCCGCTCGGGGCGCAGCCACTCGCCCAGCGGGGTCCCGTGCCACGCCGCCGCCAGTGCCCCCAGGACCGCCAGCACGATCCCGACGCGCACCGCGATCCGCCCGGGGCCGGGGTCCCGCGCCGCGTCGCTCGCCATCGGCCCCGCTCCGGCGCTCCGCTCAGGCCAGCATCCCGGCGATGATCAGGTCCACCGCGTCGTCCTCGCGCAGCCCGCGGCTCATCAGGGTCTCGAGCTGCCGGGAGTCCACGCTGCCGATCGCCGCCTCGTGGGTCACGTGGGCCCGGGGGTGGCGGACGTCCACCACCGGCACCGCCGACGCGGAGGCCGCGTCCTGCACGATCTCCTTGCAGTCCACGTGGCCGCGCGCGTCCGCGCCGGTGGCCAGCAGCGTGTTGCGGATCTCGGCCCGGGCCTCGTCGCGAAGGGCGACGTAGCTCTCCAGCACGCCCCGCGCCCGCTCCCCGGCGAGCTCGCCGCGCTCGTCGATCTCGATGCGGTCGGTGCCGCGGCCGAGGACCCTGGCCAGCATCTCCAGCACGCCGTCGTCGTGTACCGTGGTCTCGTAGGCGATCTCGAGCCGCCCGACCCGCCCCTCGGTCAGCGCGAACTCGGTGCGGAAGCGACCGCGGGGCTGGACCGTGACCCGGGCGCGGGGCACCACCACCACGCCCCCCTGGGGGCCGTGCAGGTGGTTCTCGGTGTACTCGTAGGTCGCCCCGGGGCCCACCTCGATGGCGGCCTCCATCGAGTGGCGCACGTCGATCGCGTTGGGGAACGCGCAGTGGGCCAGGAACGAGCCGTGGGCGTCCTCGCCGACGCCCACGTCCAGCTCGATGTGCTGCCGCCCCTCCTCGGGGAGCACGCCGAAGCACAGGTGGACCGGCCCGTCCAGCCGCACGCCCGGCTCGACGCGCACGCGGGCCTCGATCCCGTCGGGGCGCGAGCCCGCGTCCACGTGCAGGCCGGGGATCTCCCGCGACGCGAGGATCTCGTTGCCGTGGACCACCAGCTTGGCCGCGCCGGGGCCCGGCTCGGGCAGGCGGATCGACTCGTACAGGCGCGCGACGGTGGGGTCTCCGCTCATGGTGTGGTCTCCTCCTCGTCGTCCGCCCGCAGCTCCCAGGCGTCCCGCTCGTCGCAGGGGCCGCACTGCTCCTCGAAGTACGCCCCGATGCGATCCACGTCGCCCTGGTCCACCAGCTGGCCGCAGCACAGCAGGAAGGCGTGGTCGGCCTGCTCCAGCACAGCCTGGCTGTGGGTGATCAGGATCACCGTGACCCCCTCGGCGCGGAGCTGGCCGATGGCCTCGAAGATGCGCCGCAGCGCCTCCACGTCGATGCCGGAGTCCGGCTCGTCGAGCAGCACGATCCGCGGGCGCGTGGCCAGGATCGAGGCCAGCTCGACGCGCTTGCGCTCGCCGCCGCTGAGGGAGCGGTCCACGGCCCGGTCGGCGTAGCGCACCGGCGACAGCGCGACCCGCTCCAGCGCGCCGTGGAGCGCCGCTTCCGACGGCTCGGGCGCGCCGGCGAGGACGAAGTCGCGGATGGTGAGCCCCTCGTAGCGGGCCGGCTCCTGCCAGCCCAGCGTGATCCCCATCCGCGCCCGCTGGTCCACCGACGCGCCGGCGATCGACCGCCCGTCCAGCAGGATGTCCCCGCCGTGTCCGCGATAGCCGTGCAGCCCCATGACCGTCCGCGCCAGCGTGGTCTTGCCCGCGCCGTTGGGACCGATCAGCGCGTGCACGTGCCCCGGCCAGAAGTCGATCCGGACCCCGTCGAGCAACCGCTCGCCCCCGATCTCGAGGGAGAGGTCCTCCAGCTCCAGGTGTCCCTCGCTCGCCGCGCTCATCGCCACCTCCCGAGCCCCCCGCCCGTGCACCGGGCCTAGGCACCGCCGCCGGATCGTCAACGGGAGGCGGACCAGGATGGGGCTTTCCCCGATGGTGGGCGCGCCGCGCCGGTTCGTACGCCCGGTCGGCGACCGTGGAGAGGCAGGGCATGTCGGAGAGGGGCGAGGGACGCCACGCAGCGCAGGGGACCATCGAGTCGGTCCGCGGCGGGGTGGTGCGTGCCCGCTTCCCGGGGCGGCTGCCGGGGCTGTACCACCACCTGCAGACCACGGGCGAGCGGCCGGTGCACCTCGAGGTGGTGACCCAGGCCGACGAGCACACGGTGGTCGGCATCGCGCTGAACCCCACCCGCGGGCTGGCCCGCGGCGAGGCGGTGGTCGACCGCGGAGGCCCGCTGCGGGTGCCCGTCGGCGACGACACCGTGGGGCGCATGTTCGACGTGTTCGGCGAGACCATCGACCGGCGCGAGGAGCGGGTGGAGGGGCGGCGTCGCTCGATCCACCAGCCCCCGGTGCCGCTGCCCCAGCAGACCACCCGCGAGGAGGTGTTCGAGACCGGGATCAAGGTCGTCGACGTGCTCGCGCCGCTGGAGCGGGGCGGCAAGGCCGGGCTGTTCGGCGGGGCCGGGGTGGGCAAGACGGTGCTGATCATGGAGCTGATCCACGACATGGCCGCGCGCCACGAGGGCGTCAGCGTGTTCTGCGGGATCGGCGAGCGCTGCCGCGAGGGCGAGGAGCTGTACCGCGAGCTGCAGGAGGTGGACGTCCTCGACGAGACGGTGCTGGTGTTCGGCCAGATGGACGAGCAGCCGGGGGCGCGGCTGCGGGTCGGGCACGCGGCGCTGACGATGGCCGAGCACTTCCGCGACGAGCAGGGCCGCGACGTGCTGCTGCTGATCGACAACATCTTCCGCTTCATCCAGGCGGGGATGGAGGTCTCGGGGCTGATGGGGCGCCTGCCCTCGCGGCTGGGCTACCAGCCCACGCTGGCCACCGAGCTGGCCGAGCTGCAGGAGCGGATCACCAGCACCGAGCGCGGGGCGATCACCTCGGTCCAGGCGGTGTACGTGCCCGCCGACGACTTCACCGATCCCGCGGCGGTGCACACCTTCGGGCACCTGTCGTCGTCCATCGTGCTGTCGCGGGACCGGGCCAGCCGCGGGCTGTACCCGGCGGTCGATCCGCTGCGGTCGAGCTCCAAGATGCTGACGCCGCCGGTGGTCGGCGAGCGGCACTACCGCGTGGCCCAGGCGGTGCGCCGCACGCTGGCGGAGTACGAGGACCTGAAGGACATCATCGCGATGCTGGGCATCGAGGAGCTGTCGGCGGACGACCGCGCCACGGTGCGCCGCGCGCGGCAGCTGGAGCGCTACCTGACCCAGCCGTTCTTCGTCACCGAGGCGTTCACCAACAAGCGCGGGCGCGCGGTGGAGCTCGACGAGGCGCTGTCGGGCTGCGAGCAGATCCTCGACGACCGCCACGCGGACGCTCCGGAGCAGGCGTTCTACATGATCGGCCGCGTGGGCGAGGCCGACGTCGACGGCGAGGGCGAGGCCGACGACGACGGCGAGGGCGAGGCCGACGACGACGGCGAGGGCGAGGGGGGTGACGGATGAGGGTGCGGGTGCTGCTCCCCGACCGGGTGCTGCTGGACCGCGGGGCCGACGCGCTGGTCGCCGAGGGCCGCGACGGCCACCGGGGGCTGCGCCCGCGCCACCAGGACTGCGTCCTCCCGCTGGTGCCCGGGGTCCTGTCGCTCCGGGGCGGCGACGAGGGCGAGGCCCACGTGGCGGTGGCCGGCGGGGTGCTGGTCAAGCGCGGCGAGACGGTCACGGTCTCGGCCCGGGACGGGGTGGCGGGGACGGAGCTGGAGCAGCTGCAGCGCGTGGTGCGCGAGCGGCTGGCGGCGCGGGACGAGGACGAGCGCCGGGCGGATTCCGCCCTGGCGCGGCTGGAGGCGAGCTTTGTGCGCCGCTTCTTCGAATGCGGACCCTGAGCGGCGGCGGTCGCCCGAGCGGCGGGGGACGCCCCGCGGGGACGACCTGGAGCAGGTCGTGGCGCGCCGGGTGCGGCGCCGGCGGGAGGCCGAGCGAGCGCGGGGCCGCCGGATCTGGAGCTGGCTCGGGATGTTCGGGCTGGTGGGCTGGGCGGTGGTGCTGCCGACGCTGGCCGGGATCGCCCTGGGCCTCTGGCTCGACGCGAGCTTCCCGGGGCGTCCGTCGTGGACGCTGACGCTGCTGGTGGCGGGGCTCGCCGTCGGGTGCCTGAACGCCTGGTACTGGGTCCGGCGGGAGCTGGCTCGCCGGCCCTAGGGGGAGGACGAGGAGGCAGGATGGAGTGGCATCTCGGCACTGCCGCGCTCGGCGCCGGCCTGGGCCTGCTGCTCGGCACGCTGTACACGGCGGCGCTGTGGAGTACGGTGCGCCGGGCCACCGCGTCGGCCCACCCGGCTCGGTGGCTGGTGCTGGGCGCGGTGACGCGGCTGGCGGTGCTGTTCGCGGTGCTGGCGGCGCTGGCCGCCCGGGGGTTGCCGGCGCTGCTGCCGGCGTTCGCGGGGTTCCTGGTGGCGCGCGTGGTCCTGGTGCGCCTGTTCGGCGACGGTCGCCGGACGGCGCGCGGTGCCCGGGGCGGTTGAGGGCGGCCGATGGAGATCAGCACGGACCAGCACGTCTTCGCCCAGTGGGGCTTCGTGACGATCAACGCCACGCTGGTCTACTCGTGGGCCGTGATGGCGCTGCTGGTGGGCGGGGCGTGGCTCGCCGGGCGGCGCCTGACCGGGGGCCGCGACGTGGGCCGGCTGCAGGTGCTGCTCGAGACCGTGGTCTCCACCATCCGCGGCCAGATCGCCGAGATCACGATGCAGGACCCGCGGCCGTTCCTGGGGTTCCTCGGGACGCTGTACCTGTTCATCGCCACGGCCAACCTGCTGGCGTTCGTGCCGGGCTACCACCCGCCGACGGCGTCGCTGTCGACGACCTCGGCGCTGGCGCTGTGCGCCCTGGCGGCGACGCTGATCCACGGCGTCCGCCGGCGAGGCGTGATCGGATTCCTGCGGCACTACACGGAGCCGACGCTGCTGGCGCTGCCGTTCAACGTGATGGGAGAGATCTCGCGCACCGTGGCGATGGCCGTGCGGCTGTTCGGCAACGTGATGAGCGGGATGGTGATGATCGCGATCCTGCTGATGCTGGCGCCGCTGCTGCTGCCGGTGCCGCTGCACGTGCTGGAGCTGCTGATCGGCCAGGTGCAGGCCTACATCTTCGCCGTGCTGGCCACGGTCTACATCGGCTCGGTGTCGCGCACCGAGGACGAGTGAGTGGACGGGAGGAGCAAGACCCATGGACGACACGACCCTGATCGGGACGATCTCGATCCTCGCCGCCGGCTTGACGATCGCCGTCGGCTCGATCGGCCCGGCGCTGGCCCAGGGGCGGGCGGTGGCCGGCGCGCTGGAGGCCATCGCCCGGCAGCCGGACGAGTCCGGCACGCTGAGCCGCACGCTGTTCGTCGGGCTGGCGATGATCGAGTCGTTCGCGATCTACTGCTTCGTGGTGGCGATGATCCTGGTGTTCGCCAACCCGTTCTGGAACCACCTGACGTCCTAGGGGGGAGCCGATGCAGATCGACTGGTTCACCCTCGTGGCGCAGGTGGTCAACCTGCTGATCCTGCTGGTGCTGCTCAAGAAGTTCCTGTTCGACCCGGTGATGGAGGCGATGGAGCGGCGGGAGCAGACCATCGCGGGTCGGCTCGACGACGCCGACGAGCAGCGCCGTGACGCGGAGCGACAGCGCGAGGAGCTCCTCGGCGAGCGCCGGGAGCAGCAGCGGCGCCGCGAGGAGGAGCTGCAGCGGGCCCGCCGCGAGGTGGACGAGCGCCGCGAGCAGTGGCGCGAGAGGGCACGCCGCGAGGTGGACGAGCGCAGGCGCGGCTGGGTCGAAGGGGTCCGCCGGCAGCGGCAGGCGTTCCTGCGCGACCTGCGGCGGCGGACCGCCGAGGGGGTGGTTCGGGCCACCCGGCGGGCGCTGGGCGAGATGGCCGATCGCGAGCTGCAGGCCCAGATGGCCGCCACGTTCGCCCGGCGGGTGGGCGAGCTGCCCGACGAGCAGCGCCGGCGGCTGGCCGAGGCGCTGGCCGGCGGCGGAGGCGGCCTCACCGTCCGCAGCAGCTTCGACCTCGGAGAGCGGGAGCGCGCGCGGCTGAGCGAGGCCCTGGAGGAGGTGATCGGCGCCCCCACCGACCCGGCCTGGGAGCGCGCCGACGATCTGGTCTGCGGCCTGCAGCTGCGCGCCGGCGGCCACGAGCTGGCCTGGAGCCTGGACGGCTACCTCGAGGACCTCGCCGAGGACCTGGACCGGCGGCTCGACGAGCTCGCCGAGGGGGACGGACCCCGGCAGGAGGCCCGGCCGTGAGCGCGGCGCCCGCCGACCTGCGGGGCGGCACCGCGGAGGTGCTCGCCGCCCTGGGCGAGGCGCTCGACGCGCGCGACCCGCGACCCGAGCTGCGCGAGGCCGGGACCCTGACGCGGGTGGGGGAGGGGATCGCGCTGGTGGACGGGCTGCCGGGCTGCCGCGCCGACGAGCTGCTGCGCTTCCCCCGCGGGGTGCGCGGGCTGGCGTTCAACCTGGACCCCGGCCGCATCGGCGCGATCCTGCTGGACGACCACGCCGGGCTGCGGGCCGGCGACCGGGTGCGGCGCTCGGGGGCGGTGCTGGACGTGCCGGTGGGCGAGGGCCTGCTGGGCCGCACCGTGGACGCCCTGCTGCGGCCGCTGGACGGCGGCGGACCGGTGCACGCCGACGAGCGCTCCCCGGTGGAGCGCGAGGCGCCGGCGATCATGGATCGGGCGCCGGTGACGGTGCCGCTGGTGACCGGGATCAAGGCCGTCGACGCGATGGTCCCGATCGGCCGCGGGCAGCGCGAGCTGATCCTCGGCGATCGGCAGACCGGCAAGACCGCCATCGCCGTGGACACGATCCTCAACCAGCGCGGCGAGGGCGTGCGCTGCGTGTACTGCGCCATCGGCAAGCGCTCCGCGGCGGTGGCCAAGGTGGCCGCCGACCTGCGGCGCGGCGACGCGCTGCCGTACACCGCGCTGGTGGTCACCACCGAGGAGGACCCCCCGGGGCAGCGCTACGTGGCGCCCTTCGCGGCGATGGCGGTGGCGGAGTGGTTCCGCGACCGGGGCCACGACGCGCTGGTGGTGCTCGACGACCTGACGCGCCACGCCCGCGCCTATCGCGAGCTGTCGCTGCTGCTGCGCCGCCCGCCGGGGCGCGAGGCCTACCCCGGCGACATCTTCTACCTGCACTCGCGGCTGCTGGAGCGCTCGACCCACCTGCGCGACGAGCTCGGCGGCGGCTCGCTGACCGCGCTGCCGATCATCGAGACCGAGGCGCAGGACATCTCGGCGTACATCCCGACCAACCTGATCTCCATCACCGACGGGCAGATCTACCTGTCGCCGGAGCGGTTCCAGAAGGGCGAGCTGCCCGCCATCGAGATCGGGCGCTCGGTGTCGCGGGTGGGGGGCAAGACCCAGCTGCCGGCCTACCGCGGGATCGCCGCGGACCTGCGGCTGAGCTACGCGCAGTTCGAGGAGCTGGAGTCGTTCTCGCGGTTCGGCACCCGCCTGGACGACGAGACCCGCCGGCGCCTGCACCGCGGCCGCCTGGTGCGCGAGGTGCTCAAGCAGGACCAGTACGACCCGATGACCGTGCCCCAGCAGATCGCGGCGCTGTTCGCGGTGGGCGACGGCCTGCTCGACGACCTCGAGCCCGAGGCCGTGCGGCCGCTGGAGCGGCGGCTGCGGCGGCGGGTCGAGGATCGCCTGTCCGACTGGGGCGAGCGGGTGCTGGCCGGCGAGGAGTCCACCGAGGCGGACCTGGACGCGCTGCGCGAGCTGGTCGACGAGCTGGTCGACGAGGATCCGGAGACCGGCTGATGGCGACACTGGAGCAGCTGCGGGGGCAGATCGAGAGCACCGGCGAGCTGCGCTCGGTGGTCAAGACGATGAAGGCCCTCGCCGCGGTGCACATCCGCCAGTACGAGCGGGCGGTGGACGCCCTGCGCGAGTACGAGCGCAACGTGGAGCGGGGGCTGCAGATCGTGCTGCGCCAGCTGCCGCCCGACGCGCTCGCCGCGTGGGACCCCGGCGGTGGCGCGGTGGTGGCGGTGGTGCTGGGCAGCGACCAGGGGCTGGCGGGCCCGTTCGACCAGCGGGTCGCCGCCCGCGCCGCCTCGGTGTTGCGGCCGCGGGTGGAGCAGGGCGACACGCTGCGCCTGCTGGCGGTGGGCGAGCGGGTGGCGGGGGCGCTGCGCCAGGAGGGCCTGCCGGTCCACGAGCGCCGCGAGCTGCCGCGCTCGCTGGAGGGCTTCCCCGCCGCGCTGGGCCGGCTGCTGCCGTGGATCGAGGACACCCGCGAGGCGATCGACGCCGGCGAGGTGGTGGTGCTGTTCAACCGCCCCGCGTCGGGCGCCTCGTTCCGGGCCACCGCGCGCTGGCTGTGGCCGCTGGACCCGCGGCGGCTGCGGGAGCTGCGGCGGAGGTCATGGGAGGGCGGCAGCGAGCCGGTGGCGCTCGGCGACCGCCGCGCGGTGCTGCGCGACCTGGTGCTGGAGTCGTTCCACGTCCTGCTCCACGGCGCGCTGGCCGCCTCGCGCGCCGCCGAGAACGCCAGCCGGATCGCCTCGATGCAGGCCGCCGAGGACAACATCGAGGCGCGGCTCGAGGAGCTCGACGCCCGCTTCCGCCACTCGCGCCAGAGCCAGATCACGTCCGAGCTGCTGGACATCGTCTCGGGCTTCGAGGCGCTGCGCGAGCCCGGCGGGGAGGACGGGGAACGCGGGTCGACCCCGCCGTGACCGGCACAGGCCTGGGGGTATCCCCCATTTTGTCGAGGACCGGTTGACGCTTCGCGGTTCGATTCCGAACCCAAGGACAGGACGGGGTGCAATACGTGGTGGACGGCTCGCCGGGTTCGGAAGGGGACACGGGGGGGGGTCTTCCAGGGCGCTGATCGCCCCACCCATCGAGTGCGGGGCGTCAAGGCGTCCCGGTTCCCCGTGAACGGCTGTGCGGACTGCACGAGTGGGTCGAGGAACGACCCGCCGGGCAGACGGATCTGGAGAGCGGGACAGGAGGACCCAGGAGATGAGCGACAAGACGAGAGACAGGCTGCCCGACGGCATCGACGGGGCGATGGAGCTGAAGGACCTGCGGAGCGCGGAGCGGCGCTCCGAGGCCGCCGCGGCGTGGCCGGCGCTGAGAGCCGTCGATCGCCTCCTGGCGAGGCGCGACGCGCCCCGCCCGGGGCGGTACGACCTCGGCGGCGGGCCCGCGCGCGAGATGAGCGTGGAGGTCACGAGCGTGGCGCCGGACGGCGACGGATCGGACCGGCACGGCGACGACGAGCCGGTTCGCGGAGCCAAGCAGCGCAAGCGTGTCCCGGTCGGGCCGCTGGGCTGATCCCCAGGACGCTGGATCAGGTGGTGACAGGAGGAGCACGACGATGAAGACCATCGCGGTGTTGTCGGGCAAGGGCGGGACCGGCAAGACGACGCTGGCCGCGCACCTCGGCGCGGTGCTGCAGGCCGGCCAGCGGCGCTGCGTGCTGGTCGACGCGGACCCCCAGAACGCGCTCGGGCAGTGGTTCGGCATGGCGCCCGACGAGCGCGTCGGGCTGGCGCGCAGCAGCGTGCGCCACGCCGAGCTGATGGAGTACACGCGGCGGAGCCAGCCGCTGGTGGCGTACCTGCCGTTCGGGCACACCAGCGTCGACGAGCGCGCCGAGCTCGACGGTCGGCTGCGCGCCGAGCCCGAGTGGCTGGTCCGCCGCCTCGGCGAGCTGACGCGCCACGAGGTGGACGTGGTGCTGCTGGACACCCCGTCCGGTCTCGGGGAGTGGACAGCGCAGGCCTGCCGGGCGGCCGACCTGGTGGTGTCGGTGCTGACCCCCGACAGCGCCTCGTACGCCACCCTGCCCGCCCAGCTGGACCTGCTGGAGCGCCACGCCGCGAGCCGGCAGTCGTTCCTGGGCAGCTACTTCGTGCTCAACCAGCACGACCCGCGGCGCAAGCTGCACCGCGACGTACGCGAGGCCCTGCTCAACCTGCTGGGGGACGCGGCCGTGCCCGTCGCGGTCCCCCTGGACGAGTCGATCCGCGAGGCGGCGGCCCACCACGAGACCCTGGTCCACCGCTACCCCGACTCCCAGGTGCTGGTGGCCCTGCGCCAGATCGCCCAGCTGCTGCTGCAGCGGCTGGACGGTGGCGCGCGCCAGGGGGACCTCGAGCCGTTCCTGCACGCGGTCGCGGGAGGAAAGGAATGACTGCGACCGGATCGAGGCGATCCCGCGGGCACGGGGACGATCGGGCGGGCCGGCGCGGGCCCTCGCGGCCGTCGCGGATCGGCACCGCGCGGGACGTGCTGCTGCTGCTGCTGGCCCTGGCGCTGGCCGTCCCGGTGATCGTGATCCCGCTGGACCTGCGCGCCCAGGCCATCCTGGGGCTGTCGGTGTTCGCCCTGGCGTGGCTGATGAACCGCTTCCAGGCGCGGGGGGTGACGCTGGCGCTGATGGGGGTGTCGATCGTCGTGTCGTCGCGCTACATCCACTGGCGCCTGACCTCGACGCTGGACCTGGAGTGGTCGCTGGACGGGGTGCTCGCCGCGACGCTGCTCGCCGCCGAGCTGTACACCTTCGCGACGCTGCTGCTGGGGTACTTCCAGACCGCGTGGCCGCTGGCCCGCAAGCCGGTGCCGCTGCCCGACGACCCGGCCCGCTGGCCCACGGTGGACGTGTTCATCCCCACGTACAACGAGCCGCTGAAGGTGGTCCGCGCCACGGTGCTGGCCGCCAGGGCGATGGAGTGGCCCGACGCCAAGCTGCGGGTGACGATCCTCGACGACGGCAACCGCGGAGAGTTCCGCTCGTTCGCGGCCAACGCCCGCGTGGGCTACATCGGGCGCCAGGACAACCGCCACGCCAAGGCCGGCAACATCAACAACGCGCTGCAGCACACCGACGGGGACTTCGTCGCGATCTTCGACTGCGATCACGTCCCGACGCGGTCGTTCCTGCAGGTCGCGATGGGCTGGCTGGTCCGCGACGAGCGGATGGCGATGGTGCAGCTGCCGCACCACTTCCACTCGCCCGACCCGTTCGAGCGCAACCTGGGCGTGTTCCGCAAGATCCCCAACGAGGGCAAGCTGTTCTACGGGCTGCTGCAGCCCGGCAACGACCTGTGGAACGCCAGCTTCTTCTGCGGCTCGTGCGCCGTGCTGCGGCGCAGCGCGCTGGAGGAGGTCGGCGGGATCGCGGTGGAGACCGTCACCGAGGACGCCCACACCGCGCTGCGGCTCCACCGCCAGGGGTACCGCACGGCGTACCTGGGGGTCCCGCAGGCCTCCGGTCTGGCCACCGAGTCGGCCGCGGTCCACGTGGGGCAGCGGATCCGCTGGGCCCGCGGGATGGTCCAGATCTTCCGCGTCGACAACCCGCTGCTGGGGCGCGGCCTGAGCCTGGGCCAGCGGCTCTGCTACACCAACGCGATGGTGTACTTCCTCAACGCGCTGCCGCGGCTGGTGTTCCTCACCGCGCCGCTGTACTTCCTGTTCTTCGGCGCCCACATCTTCAACGCCGCGCCGGCGCTGGTGGTGGCCTACGCCGCCCCGCACCTGGCCCACATCCTGATGACCAACGCCCGGACCCAGGGCCGCTTCCGGCACGCCTTCTGGGGCGACGTGTTCGACACGGTGCAGGCGTTCTACATCCTGCTGCCGACCCTGCTGGCGCTGGTCAACCCGCGGCTGGGCGAGTTCAACGTCACGGCCAAGGGCGGGCTGGTGGAGCGCCCCTACTTCGACCTGAAGCTGGCCGCGCCGCTGCTGGTGCTCGCGGCGGCGAACCTGGGCGGGCTGGCGGTGGCCGGCTGGCGGGTGCCGCTGGACCCCCAGCACCTGGACGCGCTGGCGATGAACGCGTTCTGGTGCGTGCTGAACCTGATCGTGCTCGGCGCGGGGATCGCCGTGGCGCTGGAGCGGCGCCAGGTGCGCACCTCGATCCGCGTCGGCGCGGGCCTACCGGCGGTCCTGCGCACGGACGCGGGGCGGACGCTGGCCTGCCGGACGGTGGACCTGTCCCTGGGCGGCGCGCAGCTGCGCGTGCCCGCGGACAGCGCCTTCGCCCACGACGAGCGCGTGACCGTGGGGGTCGTGGTCAACGACGAGGAGCTGCCGCTGTCGGCCCGCGTGGTCTCCGGGCGGCCCGGCGGCCTGCGGGTCCGCTTCGACGACCTGACGGTCGAGGAGGAGGGCTGGCTGGTGCGGGCGCTGTACGCGCGGGCCAACGCCTGGGAGGACTGGGACGAGGCCCTGCGGCCGGACCGGGTCGCCTTCGGGCCGCTGCGGCTGCTGGGCGACGCGGCGCGCGCGGTGTGGACCACGCTGGTGCGCTCCCCCCGTCGGCTGCGCCGGCAGAGCGAGGAGGCGTCGTGAGGCGTCCGGCGACCGTGGCGGCGACCTTCCTCGCGCTGGCCAGCGGAGCCCTCGCGCAGGAGCCCGAGACCGCGGCCGGGGGCGGCGCCGGGCGGGAGGCACCCCCCGTGGCGGGCGAGCTGATCGCGACCGCCCAGACCCTGGAGGAGCTCGGCTTCGACGACGCGGCCCAGCGCTACAGCACCGACCCGGCGCAGCAGCTGTGGTTCCACACGCGGGACGACCAGGTGCCGGTGCAGGCCCGGCTGTCGCTGGACCTGGACGAGGACCGGGCGGCGTGGGAGGGCATCGAGGCCCTGGAGGTGGCGATCAACGGCGAGCCCGTGGCGCGCATCTCGGCCGGGGACGTGATCGTCGACGACCGGCCGCGGTTCGATCTCGACGCGCGGCTGCTCGGCGACGACAACGCCCTGACGATGCGGCTGGAGGAGACGAGCACCGGCGTGTGCCTCGACCGCATCCCCCGCGGGAGCTGGTCGCTGGTGGAGGGCGGCTCGGTGGAGATCGAGGGTACGTCGCTGGGGCTGGCCGCCGACCTGGCCCTGCTGCCGCTGCCGTTCCTCGACGTCGAGACCGACCGCGAGGTGGTCGTCCCGGTGGCGTTCGCCGCGCCCCCGGACGCCGGGACGGTCCGCGTCGCCGGGCTCCTGGCGGGCTACTTCGGGACCCGGACCAGCGCGCCGGTGGCGTTCGAGGTCCACATCGAGGAGCTGCCGCCGCGCAGCGCGGTGGTCCTCGACCTCGGTGACGCCGGCGAGCAGCGGTGGGGGCTGGAGCCGGCCGGCGGGCCCACGCTGGCGATGGTGGACCACCCCGGGGAACCACGGGGCCCCCACGCGCTGCTGCTGATCCGCGGTCGGGACCTCGCCGAGCTGGAGACCGCGATGCTGGGCCTGCTCGAACCCGCGGAGCCGCTGCAGGGCCCGCGGGTGGTGGTCGAGGATCGGCCCTCGCTGCCCGACCGGGTGCCCTACGACGCGCCGCGCTGGCTACCGCCGGAGCCGCGCGTGCAGTTCGCCGACATCGAGGGCGGCGGGGAGCTGGTCCACCGCGGCCTGAGCGACGGGACGCTAGAGGTCGACTTCCGCATCGCCCCGGACCTGTTCGCCTGGCCGGACGAGACCCTGCGGCTCACCGTGGACTACACCCACGTGGCGCCCAGCGACGACTTCGTGCCGCGGATCGACGTGGAGCTCAACGGCCGCTACGTGGAGACCCTGCGGCCGCCGGCGATCCAGCAGGGCATGGGGATGCGCAGCGCCGAGCTCCCGATCCACCGCACCTGGCTGCGGGGCTTCAACCGGCTCGAGTTCCACGTCTCGTGGCCCGACCCCGCCGCGGTCTGCGACCGCGATCCGGACCTCGCGGCGACCATCGAGACGCGCATCGAGCCCACGTCGACGCTGCACCTCGAGGGGGTCCCGCACTTCACGACCCAGCCCGACGTGGCGTCCTTCGTCGAGGACGGGTTCCCGCTGACGCGGATGGCCGACCTGTCCGACACCGTCCTGGTGCTCCCCGACGCCCTGGCACCCGGGGACGTGGCCAGCGCGCTGTCGGTGCTGGCCCACCTGGCGGCGATCACCGGCGTGGCGGGCCACGGGCTCGAGGTGGCGACCGAGGGGGAGCTCGCGGAGCGCGCCCCGGCCGGGGCGGACCTGCTGGTCGTCGGCAACGGGCAGGACCTCCTGCTGCTGCGAGAGGCGGAGACGTGGCTGCCGCTGACCCGCCGCTTCGACCGGCTGGAGGCGCGCGCACCCGGATGGCCGGAGCGCCTGGCGGGCTGGACCGCCGGCCGCCGGATGGCCCGCGAGGCCTCGCAGGTGCAGGAGCTGCTGTCGCGCAACGCCGGGATCATGGCCGTGATGGGCACGCGATCGCCCTACGACGAGCGGCACACCCGGTTCGTGATCACCGCCCCGCGCCCGGAGGACATGCCCCGCGCCGACGAGCTGCGCGGCTTCACCGTCGCCGACGAGGCGGTGGGGGACGTGCTGCTGGCCCGCGCCGACCGCCGCTGGAGGTTCGCGGTGGGGCCGCGCTTCGACACCGGCGAGCTGGCCTGGCCGGAGCGCGCCCGCTGGCTGGGCGCGCGCCACTGGCTGCTACTGCTGCCGTCGTGCCTGCTGGCGGCCCTGGCGTTCTCGTCCGGTACGCGCTCGTACCTCTCCCGCCGGGCGCGCGCCCGGCTCGACGGGAAGCGGTGACGTGGGCTGGAGGCTGCCGGCGATGGGGCTGCTCCCGCTGCTGCTGCTGGGCTGCGCGGCGGTGGGTCGGGCCGCGACCGGGCGGCCCGCGACGCACCCGGCGCAGTCCCCCGCGGACGGGTGCGGAGAGCCGGACCCGTGGCCGCTGTGGGAGGCCTACCGCGCGCACTTCATCACCTCCGAGGGGCGGGTGATCGACCACACCGGCGGCGGCCACTCCACGTCGGAGGGCCAGGCCTACGCGATGGTGCTGTCCCTGATCGCCGGGGACCGCCAGACCTTCGAGCGCGTCCTGCGCTGGGCCACCGACAACCTGGCCGGCGGGGATCTGGCGGAGACGCTGCCGGCGTGGAAGTGGGGCCGCCTCGAGCCGGGGGAGTGGGGGGTCGCGGACCCCAACCCCGCCAGCGACGCCGACCTGTGGATGGCGTACGCGCTGATCGAGGCCGGCAGGTCGTGGGAGGAGCCCGCGCACGGGGAGCTGGGCCGGGCCATCGCGGCCAACGTCGCGGAGCGCGAGGTGGCGGACCTGCCGGGCCTGGGGCCGATGCTGCTGCCGGCTCCCGAGGGCTTCGTCCTCGACGAGCGGACCTGGCGCCTCAACCCCAGCTACCTGCCGCTGCAGGTGCTCGACGGGCTCGCCGCCTCGGGCGCCCGGGGACCGTGGGCCCGGGTCCGCGAGGGGGCCGTCGAGGTGCTGCGCGCCAGCGCGGCCGGCGGGTTCGTGCCGGACTGGATCGCCTACCGCGAGGGCTCCGGCTTCCTGCCCGATCCGGTCAGCGGCCCGGTGGGCAGCCACGACGCGATCCGCACCTACCTGTGGGCCTCGACGCTGCACGACGACGCCGCGGACAAGGCCGCGGTCTGTAGCCGGCTGCTGGGGATGGTGCGGCACTTCGACCGGCATGGCACCGTGCCCGAGCGGGTGGACGCCTTCGCCGGCGAGGTGCAGCAGGACCACGGACCGGTGGGCTTCCTCGGCGTGCTGCTGCCCGAGCTGGAGGCCGTCGGCGACGCCGAACAGCTGGGGCGCCTGCGCGCCGAGATCGAGCTGTACCGCAACGGGGAGCTCTACGGCTCTCCGCCGACGTACTACGACCAGAACCTGCTCCTGTTCGCGACCGGCTTCGACGACGGACGCTATCGCTTCGGCCCCGCCGGTCGCCTGCACACGAGCTGGGAGGGATCATGCGACGAGCCGTGACGATCATGCTGGGGACCGCCGTCCTGGCGGGCCTGCTGCTGGCGACGCCCGCGCCCCGGGCCCGCGCGGAGGACTCCGCGGCGATCCAGCGGCTGCTGGACAGCGCGGCGTACTGGGAGGAGCGCGGGCGGACCGACAAGCTGCTGGAGATCTACGCCAAGATCCTGCGGGCCGATCCGGACCACGTGGAGACGCTGGCCGCGCTGGCGCGCCACCACGCCGCGGCGGGGAACGCCGCGGAGGCCGCCGAGTACCTGCGGCGGCTGGAGGAGGTGGACCCCGACCACCCGGCGGTGTCCTCCGTGGAGCGGTCGGTGACCGCCACGCCCGGGGACGACCGGGCGCTCACCGAGGCCCGCCGGCTGGTGGCCCTCGACCGGGTCGCCGACGCCATCCCGCACTACCGCGAGTACTTCGGCGACGGCACCCCCAGCGGTCCCGTCGCCATCGAGTTCTACCAGACCCTGGGGGGCGTCTCCGACGAGGGCTGGGAGGAGGCGCGCGCCGGCCTGGAGCGCATCGTGCAGCACAACCCCGGCAGCGTCCGGGCCCGGCTGGCGCTGGCCAAGCACCACACCTACCGCGAGTCGACGCGCCGCGACGGGATCCGCGAGATCGAGGAGATCGCGGCCGACGACGCGGTCTCCGGGGAGGCGGAGCAGGCCTGGCGCGACGCGCTGATGTGGCTCAACGCGGGGCCCGACGACGTGGCGCTGTTCCGCACCTACCTGACCGAGGTGGGCGAGGACGAGGATCTGCGCGCGCGGATGGACGCGCTGGGCTCGGTCGCCGCGGCCCGCTCCCAGCAGCTCGACCGCCTCGACCTGGGGTTCACCGCGCTGCAGGACGGGGACCTGGAGCGGGCCGAGGCGGTGTTCGACCGGGCCCTGACGCGCAACGGCAACAACCTGGACGCCGTGGTCGGACTGGCCACCGTGGAGATGGAGAAGGAGGACTTCGCGCGCGCCCGGGATCTGTTCGAGCGCGCGAAGGAGCTGGCACCGGGCCGCCCGGAGAAGTGGCGGCAGCCGCTCCGCAGCGCCTCGTTCTGGGAAGAGCTCCACGAGGCCGAGCGCCTCACCCGGCTGGGGGAGTTCGAGCGGGCCCGGACGCTGCTCGAGGCGGCGCGCGGGCGAGAGGTGGACGAGGTGGTGCACGCCGACGTGGCGCTGGGCAACCTGCTGATGGAGATGGAGCGCTTCGGCGAGGCCGAGCAGGTCTTCGCCACCGTCACCGAGGAGCACCCGGACAGCACCGCGGCGCTGTCGGCGATGGTGCACCTGAAGCTCCGCGAGGGGCGCCACGACGAGGCCGACGCGCTCAACCAGCGGCTGGCCGCGCTGGACGCCGGTGAGGCGCTGTCGCCGGAGCGCATCCAGTCCGAGATGATCCGCCACCGCGCGGAGTTCGAGCGAGAGATCGGGGACCTGCGCCGGGCCCGCGGCCTGCTGGCCGAGGCCCACCGGCTGGACCCCGAGAGCGAGTGGCTGCTGTTCGAGCTGGCCGCCGTCCACGTGGAGCTGGGGGAGGTCGGCGAGGCCCGCGAGGAGCTGGACGAGCTCGTGGAGATGCGGCCCGACGAGCCGGAGTTCCGGCTGGCCAGCGCGAGGCTGTACGCCGAGCAGGGGCTGCTGGCCCAGGCGCTGCGCGAGATGCGCGCCGTACCCGAGGACCGGATGGGCGACGAGGCGCGCTCGTTCAAGACCCTGCTGGAGACGCGCGCCACGGCCCGCCTGGCCGTGGAGCGGGGCACCGTGCGCGGACAGCCCAAGGTCGCCCGCGACACGCTGCGCCGGCTGGAGCGCGAGGCGCGCAGCACCCCCGAGGCGCTGGCCGAGGTGGCGCTGGCGTGGTCCGACCTGGGGGACCACGAGCGGGGCCTGTCGCTGATCCGCTCGGCGGCCGCGCAGAGCCTCTACGAGGACCTGGGGGTCCAGCTGCAGCTGGGCGCGATCCTGCTGCGCGCCGGCGAGTACGAGGAGCTGGCCCAGCTGATCGCCGAGGTCCGCGAGGACCCGTACCTGACGCCGCGCCAGGAGCGGGACGTGGACGACCTGCGCATCGCCACGGCGGTGCGCCGCGCCGACGACGCCGCCGCCCGCGGCGAGCACGACGCCGCCCTGGGCCACCTGGCGCCGATGCTGCGAGAGTTCCCCGACGAGGAGCGGTTGATCAACGCCGTGGGGCGGCAGCTGATCGCCGAGGGCAACTACGCCGAGGCCGAGACGGTGTTCCTGGAGGTGCTGGAGCTCTCCCCCGACGACGTCGAGGCGCGCCAGGGGGCGATCGTGGCCTCGCTGAAGATGGGCCGCAAGAAGCAGGCCCGCACCATGCTCGCCGAGGGCCTGGAGCGATCGCCGGACGACCCGCGGATGCACCTCGCCGCCGGGCGAGCGCGGGCGATGATGGGCAACGACGGCAAGGCGGTACAGCACCTGCGCCGGGCGCTGGCGCTGCAGTCCGAGGCGCTCCCGGAGCCGCCGGAGGGGGCGGAGCAGGACGACGGACGCCTGGCGATGCGCGACGACAGCGAGCAGGCGGGCCGGGTCTACGAGCAGATCCTGCGAGGCGCGATGGAGGGGACGGCGGGCCAGACCGCCGCCGAGGAGCCCGACCTGGACGCGACGCTGTACGGCCAGGTGCTGGTGGAGATCGACCGGATCCACGAGCGGCACCGGGCCGAGATCTCCGGGGGTCTGCACGTCCGCAACCGCGGGGGCGAGGGGGGCATGAGCCAGCTCGTCGAGCTGGGCGTGCCCGTGCAGGTGCGCCTGCCCACCGGCTACCGCGGTCACTTCGAGATCGCGGCGACGCCGCTGTACGTCTACGCCGGCGCGCTGGACGCCAGCGAGGTCGCCGTGGCCGAGCGCTTCGGGACCTACGGCACCGCGTCGCTGGTGACCGACGAGGACTCGGTGTACCAGCAGTTCGGGGTGGAGCTCCAGGGCGGGTACGCGATCCGCGGGTACCGCTTCTGGGTCGGCTCGACCCCGCTGGGCTTCGAGCGCATGACGGTCACCGGCGGGATCGTGCTGGCCGACCGCATCGATCACTTCGGCTTCCGCCTCGAGGGCTTCCGCGAGGCCAAGCGCGACAGCCTGCTGACCTACGCCGGGCTGGAGGACCCGCTCACCGGCGAGGAGTGGGGGGGCGTGACCCGCAACGGCGGGCGCCTGGACCTGTCGGTGGACCGCCGGCCGATGCTGGTCTACGTCTTCGGCGGCTACGAGTTCCTGCTGGGGCGCCACGTCCCGATGAACCGCCGCTGGCAGGGGGGCGCCGGCCTGAAGTGGACGCCCGTGGAGACCGGCAAGCTGTCGCTGACCACCGGCGTCAGCGGGATGGGCATGGGGTACGTGGAGAACCTGCGGTTCTTCACCTTCGGCCACGCCGGGTACTTCAGCCCGCAGCTGTTCTTCAACGGCGGCGTTCCCCTGGAGTTCCGTGGCGACACCGGTCCGTTCGAGTTCGCGGTGGAGGTCCACCTCGGGCTGAACTGGTTCCGCGAGGAGTCGATGCCATACTACCCGGTGGACGAAGACCTGCAGGGCGCGCGCGAGGAGGTGCTCGACGCCGAGGGCCAGCCGGTCTCCCCCGTCTACGAGGGGCGGGACACGCTGTCGTTCGCGCTGACCGCGGGCCTGCTGCTGGACTACGAGATCACCGACCACGTCACCGCCGGGCTCGATGTCCGGCTGCACACCGCCGCCGAGTACACGGAGCTCGTGGGTGGCCTCAACGTGGGCTACTCGTTCGGCAGCCCCAGCCCCGGCAACCGGGCCGCGAGGGGACGCAAGTAGTCGAACATAGGTCGATTTCGATCGACTAGCTCCAGGAGGCTGGGCAGACCCCGCCAGCGGACCCGTCGATACGCTCTCCTGTACAACGGTGCGAGGAGAGGCGCAATCCCGCGCCATTCCTGGAGAATCCCGGAAAACGAAAAAAACCGCTTGGGTCCGCGGCGCGCGGGGTGCACGGGACGTCATGTGGGCGGCGGGTGCGACGGCTCGACCGAGAAGGAGAACATCCAGTGTCGCAGCTTCATGAAGACCACGCGCGTCCCGGCGGAGCGACCCTCGCACCCCTGGCCCGTTCTGCCTTCGCGGCGCTGCCGATGCTCGCCGCGCTGTGGCTGCCGGCGGTGCTGGGCTGCGGAGCCCCGGACGTGGAGCAGGACGCTCCGGCAGGAGAGGGCTTGCCGAGGGCAGCGGACCTGGCCTCGAACTGCCCCGACGGCGACTGGGACGGCTGGACGATCTGTGACGGCGACTGCGACGACACCGCGGCGCACATCTACCCCGGCGCGCCCGAGTACTGCGACATGATCGACACGGACTGCGACGGCCAGCTGTCGCCGCCGGAGGCGGACGCGGACGGGGACGGGATCCCCGAGTGCCACGGCGACTGCGACGACGGCGACGCCGCGGTGTGGCCCGGGGCGCCCGAGGGCTGCGACTTCGTCGACAGCAACTGCGACGGTGCGCTGGGCTGGGAGGAGGCCGACGGCGACGGTGACGGCTGGTCGATCTGCGACGGCGACTGCGCCGAGTGGAGTGCGGCGATCCATCCCGGCGCCGAGGAGATCTGCGACGGCGTCGACAGCGACTGCGACGGCCACGTGCCGGACTGGCAGGACGCCGACGGCGACGGGATCGCGATGTGCGGAGGCGACTGCGACGACGGCGACGCCACGACCTACCCGGGGGCACCGGAGCCGGCCGACGGCGTCGACCACGACTGCGACGGCCAGGTCACCCCGCCGCCGCCGGACGACCTGGACGGCGACGGCTACACCGTGGCCGACGGGGACTGCGACGACGGCGACGCCTGGGTCCACCCCGGCGCGGCGGAGGGCTGCGACGGGCTCGACACCGACTGCGACGGGGTCCCCGGCCCCGACGAGATCGACGCCGACGGCGACGGGTTCACGGTCTGCGGGGTCCCGCCCACGGGCGGGGACTGCGACGACGGCGACGCCACGACCTACCCGGGGGCGCCGGAGCCGGCCGACGGCGTCGACCACGACTGCGACGGCCAGGTCACCCCGCCGCCGCCGGACGACCTGGACGGCGACGGCTACACCGTGGCCGACGGGGACTGCGACGACGGCGACGCCTGGGTCCACCCCGGCGCGGCGGAGGGCTGCGACGGGCTCGACACCGACTGCGACGGGGTCCCCGGCCCCGACGAGATCGACGCCGACGGCGACGGGTTCTCCGTGTGCGACGGGGACGCCGACGACGGCGATCCGGGCGTGTGCCCGACGTGCAACGGCGGCGGCGTGGTGGACGTCTACCCGGACGGCAGCTTCAACTACGGCAGCGCGCTGCAGAAGGCGGTGTACTTCTACGAGGCGCAGGCCAGCGGGCCGCTGCCGGCGTTCAACCGCGTCACCTGGCGCGGCGACTCGGGGCTGAACGACGGCGCCGACCACGGCGTCGACCTCACCGGCGGCTGGTACGACGCCGGCGACCACGTCAAGTTCGGCTTCCCGATGGCGGCCACAACGACCCTGCTGGCGTGGGGCGTGATCGAGTACGAGCAGGGCTACGCCGACGCCGGCCAGCTGCCGGCCATCCGCGACAACCTGCGGTGGGTCGGCGACTACCTGATGAAGGCGCACACCGCCCCGGACGAGCTGTGGGGCCAGGTGGGCCACGGCGCCACCGACCACGCCTGGTGGGGCCCCGCCGAGGTGATGGACATGAGCCGGCCGTCGTACAAGATCGACGCGAGCTGCCCCGGCAGCGACCTGGCCGGCGAGACCGCCGCGGCGCTGGCGGCGCTGTCGCTGGTGTTCGACGGGGTCGATCCGGCCTACGCCGCGGACCTGCTGAGCCACGCCGAGGAGCTGTACGACTTCGCCGACACCTACCGCGGCGAGTACACCGACTGCATCACCGACGCGCAGGCGTACTACAACTCGTGGAGCGGCTACCAGGACGAGCTCGTGTGGGGCGCCGCGTGGCTGTATCGTGCGACAGGCGATCCGTGGTACCTGCAGAAGGCCGAGAACGAGTACGCGCAGATGGGCTGCGACTTCATCTGGACCCACAACTGGGACGACAAGTCGTACGGCTCGTACGTGCTGCTGGCCCAGCTGACCGGAGACCCGCTGTACCACGGCGACGCCCAGGCGTGGCTGGACTACTGGACGGTGGGGCACGACAACCAGCAGATCGGCTACACGCCCTGCGGGCTGGCGTGGCTGGACCAGTGGGGTGCGCTGCGCTACGCGGCCAACACCGCGTTCGTCGCGTTCGTGTACGGCGACTACCTGGACGCCACCGGCGGGGACCCCCAGCTGGTGACGCGCTACCGCGACTTCGCCGCGAGCCAGATCGACTACGCCCTCGGCGACAACCCCCACGACCGCAGCTTCGTGGTCGGGTTCGGCGACGATCCGCCGCAGGACCCGCACCACCGCACGGCCCACGGGTCGTGGTGCGACAGCATCTCCGAGCCGGTGGACACCCGCCACGTGCTCTACGGCGCGCTGGTGGGCGGCCCCGACGCCAGCGGCAGCTACGGCGACGACCGCACCGACTACGTGCAGAACGAGGTCGCCACCGACTACAACGCCGGCTTCACCGGCGCCCTGGCGCGGATGATGCTCGAGCACGGCGGCGAGGCCGACCCGGCCTTCCCACCGGCGGAGACGCCGGACGACGAGTACTTCGTCAGCGCCAAGATCAGCTCCGAGGGCAACCGCTACGTGGAGATCAGCGCCTACCAGCACAACCACAGCGGCTGGCCGGCGCGGGCCACGGACGAGCTCTCGTTCCGCTACTTCGTGGACCTCTCGGAGGTGTTCGCCGCCGGCTACGGGCTCGCGGATGTCTCGGTGACCACGGCGTACTGCCAGGCGACCCACGTGTCGGGCCTCCAGAGCTGGGACCCGGCGCTGGACCTGTACTTCGTCGAGGTCTCGTACGACGGCGTCGAGATCGCGCCGCGGGGCCAGAGCGACCACCGCAAGGAGTGCCAGTTCCGGCTGTCGCTGCCGACCGACACCAACGACCCGGACTGGGACTCGAGCAACGACCCGTCCTACCAGGGCCTGATCACGGGCGATCACACGCCCACCGACCTGATCCCGGTGTACGACGCGGGCGTGCAGATCGGCGGCCAGGTGCCCTGACACCACCAGGAGCCTCCCGTTCCCGTGCCACCTTCGCGGGAACACCCCCCCGGGGCCGGCCCCGATGGGCCCCGGGGGGAACCCCCATTTCCCCCCTTCCCCTGCGGTGATTCGCTGCGCCGCATTGACTGCGCCTGGGCTCATTCGTAGCGCTGGATCGTGGACGCTCCCCGACAGGGGAGCCACAGGACGAGGTGCAGCGATGTCGGAGGCCCGGTCCCGCGAACGACTGGTGTGGGTGGGCTCGCTGGCCGTGGTGCTGTCGCTCGGATGTGCCGGCCTCGACGACGACGGGGGGCCGCCGGAGGAGCAGCCCACGCCGGAGCCCCAGGAATGTGACGAGGGCGAGCTGTGGGACGCCACGCTCGCGGCGTGCGTCCCGGAGGCGTGCGGCGCAGCGCGCTACCCCGCGGCCCCCGATCCCGAGATGGCCGCGGTGTACGTGGACGCCGGCTTCGAGGGGGGCTCCAACGGCACCGCCGAGAACCCCTACACCTCGCTGAGCGAGGGGCTGTGGAACGCCGGCCCCGAGACGGCGGTGCTGGTGGCGGCCGGCGACTACGAGGTGGAGGGGCTGCAGGACCTCTCGCGGCCGGGCATGGCCCTGGTGGGCCGCTGCCCCGAGCTGACGACGGTGCAGGCCGCCGACGGGGGGCGCGTGCTGCGCATCGGTCAGACCGAGCGGGCGCTCGTGGAGGGGCTGGCGTTCCTCGGCGACGGGGGGGAGCCCGGCGAGGACGACGCCGTGCCGGAGCCGCTGGTCGAGCTGTTCAACTCCACCGAGCTGACGATCCGCCGCTGCGCGTTCCGCGACGGCCGCTACGACGGCCTGCTGGTGTGGCAGTGCGGGCAGGTCGAGATCGCGGACAACGCGGTCTCCGGCTGCGCCCGGGCCGGCATCAGCGCCGCGCTGTCCACGGACGTGGTGGCCCGGGGCAACCGCGTCGAGGGGACGCGGGCGATGGCCACGGGCTCGATGGGCCACGGGCTGTACGTGCTGCACGCCACCGGCGCGACGGTGGAGGACAACGTGCTGGCGGACAACGAGGGCGGCGGCGTGTGGATCTCCGACGGCGAGCCGGTGGCCGTCCACGACAACACGGCGCGGGACAACGCGGGCCCCGGCATCGACGTGCGCTACTGCGCCGGGCTGACGGTGGAGGACAACGTCGCGGAGGGCAACCGCCGCTTCGGCCTGGCCGTGCGCAGCAGCGCCGGGACGGTGACCGGCAACGAGGTCGCCGGTACCACCGCGGGGGCGGACGGCGCCTACGGCTGGGGGCTGTACCTGGGCGACGTGGCCGGCGTCGAGGTCCGGGACAACACCATCGAGGACAGCGTCGAGGCCGGGCTGGTGGTGGCGTATGCCACGGGCGCGGTGGAGGACAACGAGGTGCGCTCCGTGGCCCCCAACGCCGGCGGCACGCTGGGCCGCGGGATCGAGCTGGCGGACGTGGACGACCTGGTCCTCGCCGGCAACCGGGTCGAGGACGCCGCCGAGATCGGCATCGCGGTGCTCGACAGCATCGTGGAGGTGCGCGACAACGAGGTCCACGCGACGCAGCCGGTGGCCGCCGGCGACGACGGCTACACCTTCGGGCACGGGATCCACGTCCAGGACTCCACCGATGTCCTGTGCGAGGGCAACGCGGTCACGGAGGCGACCCACCACGGCATCGTGTACCTGGACACCCTGCGCGGGGAGGTCGCCGGCAACGTCGTCAACGGCACGCTCGCCGGCGGGGCGCCCGGGTGGCCCCACGGGGACGGCATCGCCGTGCTGACCGTCGACGAGTCGGTGTGGGTCCACGACAACGCCGTCGCCGACAACGAGCGCTGCGGCGTGCTCGTCGACCACGCCACGGCCTCGGTCACCGGCAACACCGTGACCGGCAACGAGCTGGCGGTGGTGGCCCAGAACCAGGCCCAGCTGACCGCCGAGGACAACGAGATCGAGGGGAACGCGCAGGACGAGGTGGTCGAGTACCCCGGGGCCCAGCTGCCGGTCCACGCCGGCGGAGTCGAGCCGCTGGACGGTCCCTCGCCCTCCGGGGACTGATGGCGTGGCGATCCCGACCCGGAGGCCCCGCGCGACGGCGTGACCGCGCCCTGGAGTCCGCCTACCTGCGGGCCGTGCGCAGCATCCCCCCGCTGACCCCCCTGGAGGAGCTGGACCTGGCGCGCCGCCTGGAGTGGGCGCAGATCGGACGGCGGCTGGAGGTGTGGGCCTCGTCGTGGAGCACCCGGGACCTGCTGCAGCTGCTGCTGGCGCGCGGGGAGGGGCCGGCGGTGCTGCCCGGGGGCGTGCGGGGGGAGCGGCGGCTGGACCGGCAGCGGCATCACCTGCGGAGGCAGCGGCAGCGCTGGCGCGACCTGACGGCGCGGCGCGTCGCTCGCCGGGTGCCCGACGGCGACGTGGAGGGGGCGATCCACGAGCTGCAGGACGATCTGTACGATCAGGAGGACCTGCTGCCGGCGCCCCGCGAGGCCGTCGACGAGCTGGCCCGCCGGCTCCTGCGCTGGCTCGCGCGGGCCCGCGCCATGCCGTCGGGGGTGCCGGGGCGGGAGGTCGCCGCCGGAGCCCTCGACGAGTTGGAGCAGCTCGAGGCCGAGTCGCGGTCGACGCGGGACGCACTCCTCGCCGAGGGGCCGGCGCTGGAACACGCCGAGGCGCTCGTCGAGGCGGCCCGCAACGAGCTGGCGGCGGGCAACCTGCGGTTGGTGGTCCACGAGGCGCGCCGGTATGCCAGCAGCGGGTTCTCGCTGCTGGACCTGGTGCAGGAGGGGAACCTGGGGCTGCTGCGCGCGGTGGAGCGCTTCGACCACCGGCGGGGCTACCGGCTGGCGACGTACGCGCGGTGGTGGGTGCGCCAGGGGATCCTGCGCTCGATGGACGAGGAGCGAGGCACCATCCGGGTGCCGCCCCGGGCGAGCGGCCGGCGCGCCCGGCTCCAGCGGGCGAGCCAGGGGCTGGCCCTGCGGAGCGGACGGGCCCCGACCGACGAGGCGCTGGCACGGCGCCTGGAGCTACCGGTGGAGGTGGTCCGCGAGCTGCAGCGGATGCCGCGCGTCACGGCCAGCCTCGACGAGCCCGTGGACGGCGAGGGGGAGGAGAGCGTCGGGGACCGGCTCTCCGACGACGAGGGCAGCGATCCGTCCGCCGAGGCGGAGGCCCGCGACCTGCGCCGCCTGACGCGGGCGGCGCTGGACACGCTGACCCCGCGCGAGCGGAGCATCGTGGAGATGTGCTACGGGCTGGGACGGCCGCGGCGGAGCCTCGCCGAGATCGGCCGCGACGTGGGGCTGAGCAGTGAGCGGGTGCGCCAGATCCTGGGGGAGGCGATGGACCGGCTGCGGCGGCAGGAGGAGCTCGCCGAGCTGTCGGAGTCGACCGGGGGCTGACGGAGCACCGGGCGCCGGGCGACGGCGAGCCGCCGGCCGGGCGGGCCGCGCGGCCGGGTGGTCGTCGGCCCCGTCAGGAGCCGATCGCCCCGGGCGGGATCGCGACGCCCCGGAGCAGGGCGCCGAGGTAGCGTGCCCGCACCAGCGCGCGGCCCAGCCTTCCCGGGTCGGACCTCGGCGGCGCCGGGCGCGCGCGGCGGAGCTCGCGACCGAGGTACCGCACCACGGTGCCGGCCACGTCGACCTCGTCCGAGATCCGCAACGTGACGGCCCGGTCCGGTATGTCGTCGCCGGCCTCGAAGACCGGCTCGCGGTTGAGCCGGAGCCGGCCGTCGCGGGCGCGGTCCAACAGCACCACCAGCCCGTCGGAGCGCTGGTGGATCACGGCCAGCAGGTCGGCGGTCCCGGGGTCTCCGGCCTGGATCGCGGCCCGGGTGCCGCGGCCCACCCCGACGTACTCCTCGCCGCTCCACAGCTCGTAGGGCGGGTTGCCGTCGACCCTCACCTCCAGGTGCAGGTCGTACCGCGCGCGGCGGCGCCGTTCCCGTGCGTCGCGCGCGTCGCGACGCCCGATCTCGTCGGGGTACCAGCGTCTCATGGTGGGTCTCCCAGTTGGATCGACGCTAGCGCGACGCTCCCGGCCCGAGCACCGGGCGCGCACCGTGCGCGTGGTGGTGGCGCGCCGGAATCACGGGTCGGGGAATCTCCGATGGCTCCCGGCCAGCCGGGCGGCCACCGTCTCACCTCCCGGCGATCAGCTCGCGCACCGCGGCGGCGATCGCCCCGCGGTCGATGCCGGCGTACGCCAGCAGCTCGGCGGGCTGGCCGCTGCGCGGGATGCGCCGCACCGCCAGCGAGCGCAGCGGCACCGGCGCCTCGCTCAACGCCTCGCGCACCGCGTCGGCGATGCCGCCGGCGGCGGCGTGGTCCTCGACGGTGACGATCCGCCCGGTCTCGTCGGCGGCCCGCCGCAGCGTCTCGCGATCCACCGGGCGCACGCTGTACAGGTCCACCACCCGGGCCGAGATCCCGTCGCGGTCCAGCTCCTCGTGCGCGGCGAGGGCTTCGTGCAGCGTCACCCCCGCGGCCACGATCGTCGCCCGGTCGTCGGGCCCGCCGTGGAGCACCCGGGAGCCGCCGACGGCGAACTCGTCGTCGCGGTCGTAGATCACCGGCGTGGCGTTGCGGGACAACCGCAGGTAGCCGATCCCGGGCTCCCGCGCCAGCAGCTCCACCATCCGGTCCGCCGACACCGCGTCGCAGGGGTACAGCACGGTGGAGCGCAGCAGCGAGCGGAACAGCGCCAGGTCCTCGAGCCCCATCTGGGACGGGCCGTCCTGGCCGATGGAGACCCCGGCGTGGCTGCCGACGAACTCGATGGTCGCGTCGGAGTACTGGCACATCCGGATCTGGTCGTGGGCGCGGGTGAGGAACGCCGCGAACGTGGAGACGAACGGCAGCTTGCCCCGGCGGGAGAGCCCCAGCGCCGCGCCCACCATGTTCTGCTCGGCGACGTACATCTCGAAGAAGCGATCGGCGTGCCCGGCCGCGAAGTGCCTCGCGCGGGTGGAGTCGCTCACCTCGCCGTCGAGGGCGACCAGCGCGGGGAACGCCGGGAAGATGCGGTGGAGCGCCTTGCCGTAGGCGTCCCGGGTGGCCACCTGCTGGCCGCGCACCCAGCCCGGCGCGGCGATCTCCGCCGGCGGGCGGGGCCGGGGCGCGGCGGCGTCGGGCGGGGAGATCTCGCCGCGCAGCGAGGGGTCCACCTCGCCGATCTCGGCCAGCGCGCGCTGCAGCTCGTCGCCGTCGGGGGCGGCGCCGTGCCACCCCTCGCGGTCCTCGAGGAACGACACGCCCTTGCCCTTGATCGTGCGGGCGACGATCATCGCGGGGCGACCGTCGCCGCGCGCCACCTGCTCGTAGGCGTCCACCACGGCGGCCAGGTCGTGGCCGTCCTCGAGGGTCAGGGTGCGCCAGCCGAAGGCGCCCACGCGCCGCGCGTAGGCGTCGACGTCGTGGCCGTACATCGTCTCGCCGCGCTGGCCCAGGCGGTTGACGTCGAGGACGCCGACGAGGTTGTCCAGGCCGTGGTGGGCGGCCAGCTGGATCGCCTCCCACTGCGACCCCTCGGTCATCTCGCTGTCCCCCAGCAGCACGTAGGTGCGGTACGGCAGATCGTCGATCTCCCGCGCAGCCAGCGCCATCCCCAGGCCCGCGGAGAGGCCCTGGCCCAGCGAGCCGGTGGCCACGTCGACGTAGGGGAAGCGCGGGGTGGGGTGCCCCTCCAGCGTGCTGTCGAACTCGCGGTAGCCCCGCAGCTCGCTCCGGGCCACCCGGCCCGCCGCGGCCCACAGCGCGTACAGCAGCGGCGTGGCGTGGCCCTTGGAGAACACCACGCGGTCGTTGCCCGGGTGGTCGGGCCGCTCCGGGTCGTACCGGAAGGTGCCGCCGAAGAACAGCCCGGTGCACAGCTCGACGGCCGACAGCCCCGACGTGGGGTGGCCCGAGCCGGCCTCGCTCGTGGCCACCAGGATGTGGCGGCGGATCAGGCGGCACAGCTCGCCCAGGTGGTGGAGTCGTTCGCCGGTGGTGTCCATGGGGCCCTCCTCGCCGGGTGTGCACGTTCGCCAGGACACCGTCCGAACCGCCGGCCGCCGGTACCATCGGGGAGGCTCCCAGGGCGGGGTGGTGCCGTTCCCGGAGAAGGGGACGCTCAAAAAAAGACGGCGCCCCCCTTGCGCCTCCGATCGCGGTGCCGAGTGTCGGTCGCCATGGGAGCACCCTCGTCGGCCCGCCGCGCTCCGCCGGGAGCCGGGGCGACCGCCGCCCGTGCGCGGCGGCTCGCCTCGCTCGCCGTCCTGCCGTGGCTGCTCGCGGCGGCGCCCGCGGCCCGCTCGCAGGAGCCGGCGGAGCCGCCCGCCGCGGAGAAGGCGGGGAGCGGGGAGGAGCCCGTCGACGAGACCGCGCGGTTCTACGTGCGGCGCTGCACCGGCTGCCACACCATCGGCGAGGGAGAGCTCGACGGTCCCGACCTGCAGGACTCCACCACCTGGCCGGTGGCCGACCTGGTGCCCGCCATCGAGCGGATGGAGAAGAACGTGGGGCCGATGAGCGACGCGCGCGTGACGGCGCTCGCGGAGCTGCTCCAGGACCCCCGGGTGCAGGAGCGCATCGGGACCGCCGGGGAGCGGCTGGCCGGAGAGCGGGCCGCCGACCTGCCGCCGGCGCGGGCCGAGGCCGGCCGGGCGCTGTTCTTCGGCGAGCGGGCGTTCGCCGAGGGCGGGCTGGCCTGCGCGGCGTGCCACTCGGCCGAGGGCCGCGGCGGGAACCTCGCCGCCCCGCTGCACGACGCGGCCTCGCGGCTGGGCCACTCCGCGCTGGTCTCCGCCGGCGCCCGCCCCGGCTACCCGCTGATGAAGGCCAGCTACCGGGACGAGCCGCTGCGCGAGCAGGAGGCGCGCCACGTGGCCGCGTACCTGGAGTCGCTGCAGGGGCCGCCGCCCCCCGGCGCCGAGCCGGTGGCCGCCATCGGCTGGTCCGGGACCCTGCTGGCGCTCGCCGCGGTGGGCGCCGGCGGCCTGGCGGCCCTGCGCCGCGCCAGCGGGGTGAGGCGGCGCCTCGTCGAGCGCGCCAGGAGGAGCTGAGATGGCGTGGATCCAGGACCTCTTCGACCCGCAGCAGCGCACCTGGGAGGAGCACTACCGCAACCGCTGGGCCCACGACAGGCGGGTGCGCTCGACCCACGGCGTCAACTGCACCGGCGGCTGTTCCTGGGAGGTCTTCGTCAAGGACGGGATCGTCACCTGGGAGCTGCAGGCCCTGGACTACCCCCGCATCGATCCGACCCTGCCGTCGTACGAGCCCCGCGGCTGCCAGCGCGGCATCTCCTACTCCTGGTACCTGTACTCGCCGCTGCGGGTGAAGTACCCCACCGTCCGCGGTGCCCTGCTGGACGCCTGGCGCCGGGTGCGGGAGGCGCACCCCGGCGATCCGGTGGGGGCCTGGCGCGCGCTGCAGGCGGACCCGGAGGCGCGGGCCCGCTACACCGGGGCGCGCGGCCGCGGCGGCTTCCGCCGCGCCAGCTGGGACGAGGTCCACGAGATCATGGCCGCGGCCAACATGGCCACGGTCCTCGACCACGGCCCGGACCGCGTCGTCGGGTTCTCGCCGATCCCGGCGATGTCGATGGTCAGCTACGCGGGGGGCACGCGCTTCCTGCAGCTGCTCGGCGGGGTCGCCCTGTCGTTCTACGACTGGTACTGCGACCTGCCGCCGGCCTCCCCCGAGGTCTGGGGCGAGCAGACCGACGTGGGCGAGAGCGCCGACTGGTACCGCTCGCGGATGATCGCGGTGGTCGGCTCCAACGTGCTGGGGACCCGCACGCCCGACGCCCACTTCCTGGTGGAGGCCCGCCACCAGGGCGCCAAGGTGGTGGTGTTCTCGCCCGACTTCTCCCAGACCGCCCGGGTCGCCGACGAGTGGGTGCCGCTGCACCAGGGGCAGGACGGCGCGTTCTGGATGGCGGTCAACCACGTGCTGCTGCGCGAGCGGTACGTAGAGCAGGACACGCCGGCCTTCCGCGCCTACCTGGAGCGCTACAGCGACGCGCCGATCGTGGTGGAGCTGGAGCCCGCCGGCGACGGGACCCACCGCCCGGGCAAGGCGCTGCGCGCCGAGCGCCTGGCCCGCACCTCCGGGGAGGAGCACGCCGCGTGGAAGCTGGTGATGATCGACCGGACCACCGGAGAGCTGGTGGTGCCGCCGGGCTCCGTCGGCCACCGCTGGCAGTCCGAGGCGGGCCACTGGAACCTGGAGCTGCGGGACGATCCCACCGGCGCGCCGTTCGAACCGGCGCTGGAGCTCGGCGGCGGCGAGGGGGTCCCGGTCCGCTTCCCCGACTTCTCCGACGGCGAGGCCGAGCTGCGCCGCCGCGTGCCCTGCCGGCGCGTCGAGACGACGGACGGCGAGGTCCTGGTCACCACCGTCTTCGAGCTGCTGCTGGCCTCCCACGGCGTCGACCGGCTGGGCGATCCCGGCGCCCCCTCGGAGGGCGACTGGCCCGCCGGCTACGAGGACGACGCCGCGCCGTACACTCCGGCCTGGCAGGAGCGCTTCACCGGGGTCTCCGCCGAGACCGTGATCCGCTTCGCCCGCGAGTGGGCCACCACCGCCGAGCACAGCGGCGGCCGCTGCAGCGTGATCATCGGCTCGGGGGTCAACCACTGGTACCACCACAACCTGATCTACCGCGCCTGCATCACGTCGCTGATCCTGGCCGGCTGCGTGGGGCGCAACGGCGGCGGCTGGAACCACTACGTGGGCCAGGAGAAGCTGGCCCCGCAGGCGCCGTGGGCGCCCATCGCCTTCGCCGGCGACTGGACCGGCCCGCCCCGCCTGCAGAACTCGCCGTCGTTCCACTACATCCACTCCGCCCAGTGGCGCTACGACCGCGCCATCGGCGAGGTGTGCGCGGTGGCCGACGGCGACCACCGCATGGCCCGCGGGCACACCGCCGACCAGCAGGCGCTGGCGGTGCGCTGCGGCTGGCTGCCCTGCTACCCGCAGTTCACCGAGCCCAACCACCGCATCATCGCCGAGGCGGAGGCCGCCGGCTGCCGCAGCGACGAGGAGATCGTCGCCCGCGTGGTCGAGCGCCTGCGCCGGCGGGAGCTGCGCTTCGCGATGGAGGACCCCGACGGGCCCGACTCCCACCCGCGCATCTGGTACATCTGGCGCGGCAACGCGATCCAGGCCTCGGCCAAGGGCCACGAGTACTTCCTGCGCCACTACCTGGGCGCCCGCAGCGGCGCCATCGCCACCGAGGACGCCGCCGGCGAGGTCGAGGACGTGGTGTGGCGCGACGAGACCCGCAGCGGCAAGCTGGACCTGGTCGTCGACCTCAACTTCCGCATGGACACCTCGGCGCTGTACGCCGACATCGTGCTGCCCGCCGCGACCCACTACGAGAAGCACGACCTCAACACCACCGACCTGCACTCGTTCATCCACCCGCTGCAGCCCGCGGTGCCGCCGTGCTGGGAGTCCCGCAGCGACTGGCGCATCTTCTCCGAGATCGCCGAGCACACCGCCGCCCTGGCCGCGGAGGTGGCCCCCGGGGTCCACCGCGACCTGGTCGTCACCCCGCTGCTGCACGACACGCCGGGAGAGATCGCCCAGCCCGAGGTCCGCGACTGGGCGGCCGGCGAGTGCGAGCCGATCCCGGGCCGGACGATGCCGAACATCGCGGTGGTCGAGCGGGACTACGCCGGCCTGCACCGGCGCTTCCGCTCGCTGGGGCCGCGCTTCCGCGACGACGGGCTGGCGATGCACGGCACGCGCTACCGGGTCGACGACTTCTACGACCGCTACCTCGAGACCGCCCCCACCGAGGAGTGGGGCGGCCGCCGCTACCCCTCGCTGGCGCGGGCCCGGCAGGTCTGCGAGGCGATCCTCCACTTCGCCGCCGAGACCAACGGCGAGCTGGCCCACCGCGCGTTCGAGGCCGAGTCGGCCAAGACCGGCCGCGACCACACCCACCTCGCCGCCGGCACGCGGGACGTGCGCACCCGCTTCGCCGACGTGGCGGACCAGCCGCGGCGGCTGCTGACCACCCCGTTCTGGACCGGCATCACCCGCGGGGGCCGCACCTACTCGGCGTTCTGCCAGAACGTCGAGGAGGGGATCCCCTGGCGCACGCTGTCGGGCCGCCAGCACCTGTACCTCGACCACGAGGTCTACCGCGCCTACGGCGAGCACCTGCCGACCTTCAAGCCGCGGCTGGACCCCGCCGCCACCCGCGACCTGGTCCACACCCGCTCGGCGCCGGGCTCGCTGACGCTGAACTACCTGACGCCCCACGGCAAGTGGCACATCCACTCGACCTTCGGCGACACCCTGCGCATGGAGACGCTCTCGCGCGGCATCGAGCCGCTGTGGCTCAACGACGCCGACGCCGGGGCGCTGGGCGTGCGCGACAACGACTGGGTCGAGGTGCTCAACGACCACGGCGCGGTGGTCACCCGCGCCTGCGTCTCCGCCCGCATCCCGCGCGGGATCTGCTTCCTCTACCACGCCACCGAGCGCACCATCGGCAACCCGCGCTCGCCCGGCCGCGGCGGCCGCGGAGGCGCCCACAACAGCCTCACGCGGGCCCGGCTCAAGCCGCTGTTCATGATCGGCGGCTACGCCCAGCACAGCTACTTCTTCAACTACTGGGGACCGACGGGCGTCAACCGCGACACCTACGTCGAGATCCGCAAGCTCGAGGAGCTGCGATGGTGACCGCCGCGAGCCGGAGGACGATGGACATCCGGGCCCACACCTCGGTGGTGTTCCACCTGGACAAGTGCATCGGCTGCCACACCTGCTCCATCGCCTGCAAGAACACCTGGACCGACCGCCCGGGCGCCGAGTACATGTGGTGGAACAACGTCGAGACCAAGCCGGGAACGGGCTACCCGACGCGCTGGGAGGACCAGCAGCACTACCGGGGCGGCTGGGAGATCGGCGCGCGGCGGCGGCTGGCGCTGCGCGCCCAGGGGCGGCTCGGGGGCCTGCTGCGGCTGTTCTACAACCCGGCCCAGCCCGGCCTCGACGACTACTACGAGCCCTGGACCTACCGCTTCTCCGATCTCCTCGACGCGCCCGAGGGGGACGACCCACCGACGGCGCGCCCGATCTCGATGATCACCGGCGAGCCGATCGACATCGAGGCCGGCCCCAACTGGGACGACGACCTCTCCGGATCGCCGCTGTACGCCCGCAGCGACCCCAACCTCGAGCAGCTGCCGGCCGACCTGCGCGACGCGATGTTCGCCGTCGAGCGGCTGGCGATGATGTACCTGCCGCGCATCTGCAACCACTGCGCCAACCCGCCGTGCGTGGCGTCCTGCCCCTCGGGGGCGCTGTACAAGCGCGGCGAGGACGGCGTCGTGCTGATCCACCAGCACGTGTGCCGCGGCTGGCGCAACTGCGTCGCGGCGTGTCCGTACAAGAAGACGTACTTCAACTGGAAGACCGGCAAGTCCGAGAAGTGCATCCTGTGCTACCCGCGGGTCGAGACGGGGCAGGCGCCGGCGTGCTTCCACTCCTGCGTGGGCCGCATCCGCTTCGTGGGGGTGATGTTGATCGACGCCGCGCGGCTGGAGGAGGCGGCGTCGGTGCCGGCCGAGGCGCTGGTGGAGGCGCAGCGCGACATCCTGCTGGACCCGCGGGACCCGGAGATCGCCCGGGCGGCGCTGGAGTGCGGCGTGCCCCCGCAGATGGTGGACGCCGCGCGGCGCTCGCCGGTGCTGCGACTGGTCAAGGAGTGGGGGCTGGCCCTGCCGCTGCACCCGGAGTTCCGGACCCTGCCGATGCTGTTCTACGTGCCGCCGCTGCTGCCGGTGCTGGGCCAGGCGGTGGACGAGGTCTACCGCCACGAGCCGGGGGACGGTCCCTTCGCCGCCTTCGATCGCGCGCGGGTGCCGCTGGCGTTCCTGGCGCGCCTGTTCGCCGCCGGCAACCCCGCGCCGGTCGCCGCGTCGCTGCGCCGGCAGCTGGCGGTGCGGCTCCACCGGCGCGCGCGGGAGGTGGGCGACGTCACGGACAAGCGCGCGGCGCGGGCGCTGCGCGACGCCGGCCTGGACGGGCGGGCGGCGGACCGGATCCACCGGCTGACCGCGCTGTCGACGCTGGCCGAGCGCTACGTGCTGCCGCCGATCCAGCGCGAGGAGGCGATGCCCGACGACGAGCCGGCCGGGGAGCGCCGCGGCAGCGTCGGCCTGGGCCGCACCGTGCCTCCGCGGAGGCGCGGATGAGCCGGCCCGACCCCAGGACGGCCGTGGCGGCGCTCGCCGGGCTGCTGCGCTACCCGGACGGCTCGCTCGAGGGCCGCGTCCGCGACGCGCGCGCGAGCGTCGGGACGGTCGACGCCGGGCTCGCGGGCGCCCTCGACCGCTTCGTGGACGAGACGAGGCGGCTGGGCCCGGCGAGGCACGAGGAGCTGTACACCCGCACCTTCGACCTCTCGCCGTCGTGCGTGCCGTACCTGTCGGTGTACCTGTTCGGCGCCGGCAGCCTGGAGCGAGGCCGGCTGATGTCGGGCCTCGCCGGGGCCTACCGCCGCACGGGCCACGACCCGGGCGGCGAGCTGCCCGACCACGTCGCGGTGGTGCTGGCGTGGGCGCCCCGGGCCCCCCGCGAGGAGTGGCGGGAGCTGGTGGACCATGCGCTGCGGGGTCCGCTGCGGCAGATGGGCAGGACCCTCGAGGAGGCAGGCAACCCCTACCGCCACCTGCTGGCCGCGGCGGCGACGGCGGTGGAGCTCGCCCGCGGGGGGGGCGGCGATGGCTGAGACCTTCCTGTTCGTGGGCATGCCCTACCTGGCCGTGGTGTTCCTGATCCTCGGCTCGTACCTGCGCTACCGGTCCGACCGCTTCGGGTTCTCGGCGCTGTCGTCGCAGATCCTCGAGAGCCGCCTGCTGCCGTGGGGTTCGATCCCGTGGCACGCCGGGATCCTGATCGTGCTGGTGGGGCACCTGCTGCCGCTGCTGGCCCCGGGCCCCTGGCAGGCGCTGGTGTCCGAGCACGCGGTCCTGGTGGTGGTGGAGGCCGTGGGGCTGGGTGCGGCCCTGGCCGCGGGCATCGGGCTGACCCTGCTGCTGGTGCGCCGCGTGCTCGGCGCCCCGCTGCAGCGGGTGACCTCGGTGCTGGACCTGGTCGTGGTGGGCCTGCTGCTGGCCCAGGTCGCGCTGGGCATCGGCGTGGCCCACGCCCACCGCTGGGGGGCCTCGTGGTCGGCGGGGACCACCACGCCGTACCTGTGGAGCTTGCTGACGCTGCAGCCGCGGCCGGCGCTGGTCACCGGCCTGCCGGCGCTGGTCCAGGTCCACCTCGTCGTCGCCTGGCTGATCTTCCTGCTGGTCCCGTTCTCGCGGCTGGTCCACCTGTTCTCGATCCCCGTCGGCTACCTGGTGCGCCCGTACCTGAAGGTGATCTGGGCCAGCCGGCGTCGGCTCGACCTCGCGGTCGAGGAGCACCCTCCCGACGCCGGCCGGCGCCTGCTGGTCCAGGGCCTGGCGGGGGCGGGCGCCGCGGTCGCCCTGCTGGGGGTGGGCGTCGCCGAGAAGCTGCTGGGGTTCTTCTCGGGACCGGAGATGTCGCTCCGGGAGGAGGCCGATCTGCTGGGCCGCAAGATCGAGCGGCTGGAGCAGACCGCGCAGCAGCGGGAGCTCCAGCTCGAGCGGCTGCACTCGGAGCGGATCCTCGTGGCCCGCCTGGGCGACCTGTCCCCGACGGAGGGGCACTACTTCATCGACTACGAGATGCGGCCGGCCCTGGCGTTCCGCGGCCCGGACGGCCTGCCGCTGCTGATCTCGGCGGAGTGCACCCACCTGGGCTGCACCGTGTCCCGCGAGGTGGACTCCCGCGGACGGCTGTTCTGTCCGTGCCACGTCTCCTACTTCGATCTGGAGACCGGCGAGCCGGAGCCGGGGTCGCCCGCCGACGCGCCGCTGCCCCGCATCGGCTGGGAGCTCGTCGACGCCGGCGGCGAGACGGTGGCGTCGGCGCGCCCCGGCGGGCCGGTGACCGGCGACGTGGACCCGCAGGCCCTGGAGGGCCACGACGTGTACATCGCGCGGCGCTTCGCCGGGGGGCCGGTCTGATGGGTCGGCTCGCGGGCTGGCTGGGGGAGCGCTTGCCGCTGCAGCGGCTGAGCTGGCAGACGCTCGTCGAGGACAAGGAGGTCCCGCGGCACCGCTTCAGCTGGGCCTACTACCTCGGCGGGCTGGCCCTGTTCGCGTTCGCGATCCAGCTCGTGACCGGGCTGATGCTGCTGTTCTACTACGAGCCGACGGTCTCCGACGCCCACGCGTCCATCGACCACATCTCGCACCACGTCCCCGGCGGCTTCCTGGTGCGCAACCTGCACACCTGGACCGCGTCGGCGATGGTGCTGTTCGTGCTGCTGCACCTGCTGACCACGTTCGCGATGAAGGCCTTCGACCGGCCGCGCGAGCTGACCTGGCTGACCGGGATCGTGCTGCTGCTGGTGACCTTCGGCTTCGGCTTCACCGGCTACCTGCTGCCGTGGCACCAGGTGGCGGTCAACGCGACCAAGGTCGTGCTGCAGTCCATCGAGGAGGTCGGGCGCTACCTGCCCGGCTCGCTGGCGGAGCTCCCGGCGCAGCTGGCGGAGCTGATCCAGGGCGGCCCGTCGGTGGGCCAGTCCACCCTGTCGCGGTTCTACGCGCTCCACGTCGTGGTGCTGCCGCTGGTCGTGCTCGCGACGCTGGCCGTGCACCTGCTGGTGGTGCAGCTCCACGGGATGTCGCCCGGCGTGGACCGGCCCACCGGCCGCGCCGACCGGTTCTTCCCGTTCTTCGTGCTCGAGGACCTCTCGCTGTGGGGCGCGGTGTTCCTGGTGCTGTTCGCGCTGGCGCTGCTGGTGCCGTTCGAGGCGCTGTACTCCTACCCCCTGTTCGCGGCCTACGAGCCGATGGGCGCGACGCCGGACGGGATCAAGCCCGAGTGGTACTTCTACTGGATCTACTACCCGCTGGAGCTGCTGCCGTTCTGGCTCGTGACCCTGGCGGCCGGCGCCGCCCTGGCGGTGATCGTGGCGTCCCCGTGGATCTTCCGCCGCACCGGCCGGCGCACGGCGGCCATCCTCGCCGCCGGCGCCGGGGCGTACCTGCTCGTGATGACCGCGCTCGGCCAGCGGATCCACGAGCTGTTCCGGGGGGGTGGCTGATGCGCGTGCTCGCCACCGCGATCGTGCTGCTGCTCGCCACGCCGGCCGGGGCCCACCCGGAGTTCGAGGCGTGGATCGAGCAGCGCTCCGGCGCGTGGGTCGACTGCGCGATGTGCCACACCCACCCGGAGGGGCCGGAGGGGGTCAAGCCGGGCCAGATCCGAAGCCTCGGTCCGGACGAGCTCGACGCTCTCAACCGCGCGCGGAGCGCATTCGAGCCGGGCGCGGGGGTGGACAGTCCGATCCTCAACGACTTCGGCGACCGGATGCTCGACGAGCTGGGCAAGACCGAGATCCTGCGGCTGCGCCACGAGGACCCGGGCCAGGTGGCCGAGGCGCTCGGGGCCGAGGGCGACCTCGACGGCGACGGGATCGCCGACGCCCGGGAGTACCTCGACGGCACCCACCCCCTCGACGCGCACAGCGGCGAGCCGCTGGCGCTGGCCCGGCAGCGGCTGCGCGACCGCACCTTCGACCTGCTGATGATCGTGCTGGCCACCCTCGCCGGGGTGTGGGGCCTCAACCGGCTGATCTCGTCCCGGCGGGCCGGCCCCGGCGGAGGGGCCGCGACGCCGCGCGACGCCGCGCAGACGTCGTCGCGCGAGGGCAGGAGCGCGAGGTGAGCGGCTCCTTCCGCGGTACGCCCCGTTCGGGCCTGATCGGCGCCACGCTGGGGTTCTTCGTCGGCTTCGCCGCGGTGGCGCTGTTCGGCCCCACGGCGCGGCGCTTCCAGGAGGTGATGGAGCTGACGCCGCTGATGGTCGGCTTCCTGGTGGCGATGCCGGCGCTCTCGGGCTCGATCCTGCGCATCCCGTTCTCGGCCTGGGTCGACACCACGGGGGGCCGCAAGCCGTTCCTGGTGCTGCTGGCGCTGTCCGTGGTGGGGATGGCCGGGGTGCTCGCCGTGGTGTGGCTGCTGTACCCCGACCGCCTGACCGCCGCGACCTACCCCCTGCTGCTGCTGCTGGGGGTGCTCTGCGGCTGCGGCATCGCCACCTTCTCGGTGGGCATCAGCCAGGTCTCCTACTGGTACCCGCAGGGCTCGCAGGGCCGGGTGCTGGCGATCTTCGCGGGCTTCGGCAACGTCGCCCCGGGGATCTTCTCGTTCCTGATCCCGGTGGCCCTGGGCAGCATCGGCCTGGCCGGCTCGTACCTGGCCTGGCTGGCCTTCCTCGCCGCCGGCACCGCCGTGTACGTCCTCACCGGGCGCAACGCCTGGTACTTCCAGCTCCGCCGCCGCGGCCTGGATGACGCCGCGGCGCGCGAGCGGGCCCGGGAGCAGGGCCAGGAGCTGTTCCCGGCCGGCAGCCTGCGGGAGAGCCTCGCCCGCTCCGCCCGCGTGTGGCGCACGTGGGCGCTGGTGGCGGTCTACTTCACGACGTTCGGCGGGTTCATCGCGATGACCGCCTGGCTGCCGACCTACTGGACCGAACTGCACGGCACGCCGGAGCTCACCGCCGGCCTGCTCACCGGCGTGTACTCGATCCTGGCGTCGCTGATCCGGATCCCCGGCGGCTTCCTGGCCGACGCCCGGGGCGGCGCGATCACCGGCGCGGTGGCGCTCGTGGTGCTCCTCGCCGGCGCGCTGGTGGCGAGCCTCTCCGCCGGACTGGGGCCGGCCGTCGCCGGGATCGTGCTGATGGCCATCGGCATGGGCGTGACCAACGCCGCGGTGTTCAAGCTCGTCCCCCAGGTCGTCCCCGACGCCGTCGGCGGAGCCGTGGGCTGGGTCGGCGGCCTCGGCGCCTTCGGCGGCTTCGCGATCCCCCCGGTCCTGGGCTGGGCGGTCCGCGCCTGGGGAGACGCCGGCTACGCCCGCGGCTACCTGGTGTTCGTGGCGCTGGCGGCGCTGTCGCTGGGGATGGTGTGGCTGGCGCGGCGCGGCCTGCGGACCCAGGCCTCCCCGGGAGGACGCGCGGACGAGGGATGAGGAGAGTCCCGGACCCTGGAGCGCGAGTCTGGAGAGGCGCCGGGCCCGGGGATCTGGGCGCCGGAGCCCGGCGGCGAGCGCGGCGGCGGGGAGGGGGACCTGCCGCCGGAGGGGATCAGGCCTCCGTCTCCGTGCGGCCCCGGATCATCGTCAGCGCGTGGCGCCAGCGGCCCTCGCGGAGCCCGGGGATGCACCACAGCATGCACAGCGGCTCGATGGCGCGGGCCGACTCCTTGCCCCCCATGTCCTCGATGTCCCAGCCGAACTGCACCAGGACCTCCCGCACCTGGGACTTGGCCGCGTCGTCGTCGCCGCAGATGAACATCGTGGGCTGCCAGCCGCCGAGGTCCGGGTCGACGAAGTAGGCGTTGCCGACGCAGGAGAACGCCTTGACGAAGCGCGCCTCCGGCGCCGCCTCCTGCAGCCGCTCCATCAGCGAGTGGTTGATGTCGGTGAAGTACCGCAGCACGCCGTTGTCGGCCGGCTCCTCGGCGATGGGGTTGGTGGTGTCGATCACGGTCTTGCCGGCGAGGGCCTCGGGGCCACACAGCGCCAGCGCCTGCTCCGCCGCCCGCCCCTGGACCGCCAGCACCACCAGGTCGCCCCAGGCCGCCGCCTCGGCGAAGGTGCCCGTGCGCGCCCTGGCTCCCGCGGCCGCGTCCCAGTCGTCCAGCTTTCGGGGGTCCCGCGACGATCGCATCACCTCGTACCCGCGGTCGAGGAACCCCGCCGCGAGGGCCTCGCTGACCACGCCCGAGCCGATGATCCCGATCTTGCTCATGTCTCCTCCTGACCGACGCCGCCAGCGCGGACGAGGGGCGTCGCTTATTAGATTCCACCAATCAATCTAGTCGCTACGAATTCCCTGGCAAGATCCGGAACCGGCCGAGCTGGGCGCGGCCCACGCCCGAGGGGGGGGGCGGCCTCGGGGGGCAGGGAGCCGCTTCTTGAAGTGCAGCTCCAGCCCGCCGTTGCCCGCGTCGCCGTACCGTACCTCCAGGTACAGCTCCCGGGCCAGCTGGAGCTCGATCTCGCCCTCGAACTGGTTCTCGTCCTCCTCGACGCCCACGCGGTAGCGGGTGATCAGGAAGATGCGCTCGGTGATCGACTTGCCGATCTCGATGCCGTAGCTGCCTGGCCCGGCGGGGTTGGTCTCGATGTTGACCAGGTCCACCAGATCGTGGCCCACCACCCGCCCCAGGGCCTGGTTGGCCTGGGTGGTCAGCATCCCGGCCACCGCGGTGAGCGCGTCCTCGCCCCCGGTGGACTCCCCGGGGCGCAGCTCGTCCACCGGCGAGCCGAACAGCAGCACGCTGACGATGTCGGCGTCCGCCCCGATCTCCTCGCTGCCGAAGCTCAGCTCCGGCTCGGATGTGCGCCCCGCGACGCGCACCCGGATCTCGCCGTGGCGGCTGTGGTGGACCGCGGTGACGTCCAGCCGCGGATCGGGCGGTCGCGCCCCCGTGAATCGAACCCGGCCCTCCTCCACCTCGAACTGCTTGCCCAGCACCGAGATGTTGCCCCGCACGGCGCGCACCTCTCCCTCGCCGTGGAGCTGGCCCGAGCGGTACGTCAGCGCCATCTCGCCCTCGAGCTGGATATCGGGGCGGATCCGGCCCAGCCCGGGCGCCGCGGCCACGTCCAGGTGGATCCAGCTGTCCCGCTGCAGCTCCAGGTCGACCTGGACGTCGAGGTGGTCCAGCAGCGCCGGGCGCTCCCCGCCCTCCTCCCGCTCCCCGCCCTCGCGCTCGTCCTCGCGGTGGACGGCCACGTGCGGATCGCGCTCCAGCGGCCAGGCCTCGCGGCGCAGCTCGTCACCCATGTCCACGTCGAGCTGCTGCACGACCACGTCGCCGCGGACCTCCACGTCGGGGTAGTCCCCCTTCGCGGTGAGATCCAGGTTGGCGCGAGCCCGGAGCTGGGGCGTGTACGAGAGCCAGAAGTCCTCCGCATCGACGGACAGGTCCACCATCCCCAGCCCCTCGCGGAGGACCACCGAGCCCTCGGCCTCGACGTGTCCCCCGCGCTCCGGGGGGGCGGGCAACAGCGGGGGGGGAGCGCCCTCCTCCTCCGCCTGGCGCCGCTGCAGCCGCGTCAGGTGGTCCCCGGCCGGCTGGCTGTCCGCCTCGCAGCGTCGCAGCACCAGCTTGCGCAGGCTGGAGCGCACCTGCACCTGGATCCGGTCGTAGCACACCCCCAGCGCGGCGTGGCACAGCGCGCCGTCCTCGACGGAGGCCCGCAGGTCCGGGTCGGGCTCCAGCAGGCTGCCGCGCACCGAGCCGTCGAGCTGCAGCGTCCCGTCGGAGTGGGACGTCCCGTCGATGAACGCGGTCACGAGCCCCAGCGGCAGGTCGTCGCCGGTGAGCGTCCCGTCCAGGCCGTCCTGCCCGAAGCGCTGCTCCCGGCTGCGCCCGCCGGACAGCGACAGGTCGATCGGCGAGGACGCCTCCACGCTGAGGGCGCCGCCGTCGCGGGTCCGCAGCTCCAGCGCCAGCTCCAGCTGCCGCTGCTCCACGCTGCCCTCCAGCGAGAAGTCGGTCAGCGTCACCTCGCCGAGGCGGGCGCCCCGCAGCGTCAGGTCGGTGGCCACGACCGGGTCGGAGAGCAGCTCCGCGGCGCTCAGCTCCCCCACGAGCTTGCCGTGCAGCGCGTCCAGGGCGTCGCCGTAGAGGCGCACCGTCTCCACCGGCAGCCCGGTGAGGCCCAGCTGGAGCTGGACATCCTCCAGGTATGCCCGCGGCTCGCGATCCGCCCCGCCGAGGGTGTCGTCCAGCAGCCGCCCGAGCTCGAACGACCCCTCGATCGTCCCCTCCGCGAGCTGGCTCTCCAGGTCGCGGACCCGGCCCTCGACGGTGAAGCGCTCGTCCTCGAGGCGACCGTCCACGTCGGCGGCCAGCGCCGGCAGCTCTCCCATCGCCACGTCGCGCACCCGCACCTCGGCCCGGGCGTCGGGCCGGGCGCCGGTACCCGACACCGACAGCGTCAGGCCGACGTCCAAGGCCGGCAACCCCTCGGCGCCCGGCAACACCGCGGCGAGGTCCCCCGCGGCCTGCACGGGCAGCTCGGCGAACAGCTGCAGCATCCCGTCGCGCTCCCACCGGATGCCGTCCTGCGCGATGCGGTAGGGCACCACCCCCTGCACCTCGAGGGGCTCCAGCTCCGCACCGCCCACGGTGGCCACCACGCTGGTGGAGTCGCCCGCGACCACCAGCCCCACGTCCACCGCGAGGGGCCCCACCTCGCCGTAGCGGACCCCCTCGCCGTCGAGCTGCACGTTGCCCTCCGGCGCCACCGTGCGGCCCCGCAGCGAGGCGTCGAGGTCCACCACCCCCCGCAGCGCCCTGGCCCCGGCCGGGAGCACCGGCTGGAGCACCCCGAGCTGCAGCTCGCGGGCGGTGACCGACAGGTCCGACGAGCCCGAGAGCGCAAGCGTGCCCTCCACCGCCAGGGAGCCCCGCTCGCCCGAGATCGCCAGGTCCGCGAAGGTCAGCTCGCCGCCGGCCCCGATCTCCAGCGTGAACGGCTGCGCGCTCTGCCACGCCGCGTCGTGGGTCTCCAGCTGCAGCTCCTCGGCGTGGATCCGCAGCGGCCGCTCCGACCAGTCCACCGTCGCCAGCGCCCGGGCCGAGACCTCCGGCTCCACCGACAGCTGCAGCATCCCGTCGAGGCCCTGGCCGACGAACTCGAGGTCGAACGTGGCGCGGCCGGCGGAGGTCCCGCCCAGCGCCAGCCGGTGGGCGTCGCCCTGCACCCCGCCGTGCAGGCCGCCACCGCCGTAGCGGCCGTCGAAGGTCGCGGCGAGGCGGGCGGCCTGCACCGACCCGACGCCCACCCCGGCGCCGCCCACGTCGCCGCTGGCCTCGGCGAAGAACCCCGAGGCCCCGCCCCAGCCCCCGTCGAGGGTCAGCGTGCCGTCCGCCCTCCCGGTGAGCCCCGCGACGCCGGCGAGGTCCCCGATCCAGGCCAGGTCGACCCCCTCGAGCGTCCCGTCCGCGGCGAGGCGCCGGTCCCGCACCGCGACGCGGCCCTGCAGGTCGGCGTGGCCCATCGCCGAGGCCACCTCGAGGCGGTCGACGCGGGCGCGCAGCTCGGGCTCCAGCGCGCCCTCGAGGCGCAGCCGCTCCACCTCGTACTCGCGGAAGGACGAGGCCTGCAGCGCCACCGTCGCTGCGCCGGCCAGCTCCCCGGGCACGAGGCCCGCCCCGTCCACGGTGACCCGCCCGCTCAGGGAGCTGGCCAGGTCCGCGACGGTGAGGAACGACCCCAGGTCGACCCCGTCCAGGTCGACGGCGGCCCGATACGGCAGCGGGCGGGTGTCCAGCTCCAGGGTCGCGTCGAGCCCGGCCTCGCCGGTGGGCAGCCGCAGCGTGCCGGCGGTGTGCACGGCCTCGAGCGGGCCGGTGACCCGCGCGTCGAGGCCCACCACGCCGGTCAGCGGCAGCTCGGCGACGGGCCGCAGCGAGTCCAGGTCGAGGCGGACCACCGCCAGCTCCAGGTCCAGCTCGGGCGCGGCGGTGGGGCCCACGTCGCCGCTCGCCCGTAGCTCGTCCTTGCCGCGACGCAGCCGTACCGACGCGTCCCACAGCGCGCCGTCGTCCAGGACCGCGTCCGCGGCGAGCTCGACGGGGCCCAGCCCCGGCTCGGTGGCCAGCGCGGCGAGCCGGTGGACCGTGGGGTGGATGCGGCGCCCGCGCACCTCGAGGGCCCCCGCGAGGGCCAGGTGCTCCAGCCGGAAGGGCGCCTCGGCGCCCTCGGTCGCCAGCGACACGGCCCCGTCGAGGCCCACGTCCTCGACGACGATCGCCACCGGCAGCTCGGGGGGTTCGGCGTCCGGGTCCCGCGGCGGCAGGATCGAGAACAGATCCAGCCCCTCGGGCCCGACGGCCAGGTCGGCGTCGAGGCCGCGCACGCGCACCCCGGTGACGTGCACCACGCGGCCGGGCAGCGCCAGCGGGCTCCACGCCACCGCCAGCTCCTCGGCGGCCAGCAGCTGCGCGCCGGCGGGGTCCAGCACCCGCACCCCCACCAGCGTGAACGACGACAGCAGGTGCCCCCGCGCGTCCTCGACCTCGACGGTGCCCTCCAGGGCGCCGTTGGCCGCGGTCAGGCCCCGCCGCAGGGCGAAGTGCAGCCCGGCCTCGCTGTCGATCCACAGCAGCGCGGCCCCCAGCGCCAGCACCCCCAGCCCCGCCAGTGCGCCCAGCGCCAGCCCGGCGCGCCACAGCCACCGCGTCCACCGGCGGCGCCGGCCTCCCTCCGGAGGAGGGGTCGTCGGCGTGCGGGCCATCTCAGAACGCCTCGCCGAGGCCGAAGTGGACCAGGAACTTCGGGGCGCCCTCGAACATCTCGGCGCTGTTCAGCCGGCCGGCGGCGTCGAGGCGGATGATGCCCACCGGCGAGACCACCCGCAGGCCACCGCCGACGCTCCACATCAGCCCCTCCCAGGAGACCTGCTCGGTGGTGGCCCACACGCGGCCCACGTCCAGGAACACCGCCCCGCCGAACCGCCACTGCTGGACCTGGACCGGGTAGAACCGCACCTCGGGTCCGCCTGCCAGCATCACGTGGCCGCCGAGGGGGAACGGGTCGCACTCGCGGCGCCCGCAGCTGTCGCTCCCGCAGGGATCGCCGCTCTCGCAGGTGGTGGGGTAGTAGCGGGGGCCCAGCAGGTCACGGGTCCAGCCCCGGACGCTGGCGCTGCCTCCGGTCTTGAAGCGCTGGCTCAGCGGCGCCGAGTCGGTGTCGGCCAGGGGGAGGATCAGCCCGCCCTGCACGCGCAGCGCGAGGATCAGCACGTCGCGGACCGGGTCCACGTAGCCGCGCAGGTCGGCGGAGAACTTGAGGTACTCGAAGCTCCCCCCGAGGCCGGCCTCGGAGACGCTGCCGCGCGCGAACACGCCCCGGCGGGTGAACAGCGGGTCCTCGCGGGCGTCCCACGTGATCTGCTGCGAGAGGTAGCTGAGCGTGTACAGCCCGTCGGTGTCCACCTCCGGGACCCGGTGTCGCAGCCGCTCGTGGAACAGCTCGGGGTCCCGCTGGTACAGCCAGTAGAACTTGAAGTTGTAGCTGACGTTCAGTGACAGCCGGCGGTGCAGCCGGAAGGTCGTGCCCGCCGTGACCTGGGGGGACAGGTAGCTGTACCCGCTCTCCACGTCGGCGAGGAACGTGACCCGCTGCCGCAGCTGCAGCCAGGTCAGCGGCGTGGGCTCGATCACGGCCAGCTCCCCCTGGCCGATGGGACCGTGGCTGCGCGGCGAGAACACGTCGGGGACCACCGCCCAGCCGAACTCGTTGTAGCTGTGCAGCTGCACCAGCAGCCCCCCCACGTTCTGGTGGTTGAACAGGAACGAGGCGTGGGCGTCGTCGCGGCCGCGCTCCAGCCCCACGCCGCCGCCGAGCTCCACCGTGATCGGCGGCGCCTCGCGCAGGGTCACGAGCACGTCGATCACGGCCGGCGTGCCGTCCTCGAGCCGCGGGGTGACGGTCACCAGCGAGAACACCCCCAGGCCGAACAGGTCCGCCTGCAGCTCGCGCAGGTCCGACCGGGCGTACTCGTCGCCCGGCCCGAAGTCGATCTCCCGCTCGACGCGCGGGCGCGGGACGTTCTCGAGCCCCTCGATCTCGATGCGGCCGTAGTGGCACAGCGGGCCGGAGTCGATGGTGTACGTCAGGTCCACGGCCCGCTCGTCGGGGTACACGTCGGCCTGCCGCTCGACCTCGGCGTGGGCGTAGCCGCCGTCGAGGAGCACGCCGCGCAGCGCCTCCTGATCGTCCCGCTGCCGGGGCAGCTCGAACGGATCGCCCCGGGACAGCCGGGGCGTGTCCTCGAGCCGCTCCCGGAGGTCCTCGTCGAGCCCGTCGGTCCCGAGGATCCGCACCTCGCGGACCTCCGAGCGAGGCCCCTCCTCGACGGTGAAGGTCACCACCGCCCAGCGGCGCGTGTCCCCGACCTCCTTGCCCCTGTACTCGATGCCCAGGCCCACGGCGCGCGCGTCGAAGAACCCCATCGCCTCGTAGAACCGCACCAGCCGCGTCTGGTCCTCCAGCACCAGCTCGCGATCCAGCGGGACCCAGAACCGGCGCAGCTGCAGTGGGATCGCCCACCACGGGGTCCGGGTGGTGGCCAGGGCGTCGCGCACCCTGGGGCCGCGCAGCTCCTCGTTGCCCTCGACCGCGACCCGCCGCACGTGGGTCCGCGTCGGGTCGGCCAGTGGCTGGCGGTGGGCGCACCCGGCGCCTGCCCCCAGCAGGGCCACCAGAGCGAGCAGCAGGGCGGGCCAGCGTGTCGGCATCGTCGGGTACCGTCCGGATACGAACCCGGCCGCGGCTGTCCAGCCCGCTGGCCGCTCCCGGAGGCGGGCAGGGGCTCGTGGGGTTGCCAGCCGCCGCCGCGGTGTCTAGGCCCGGTGGGCCCGCTGGAGGGTTGCGCGATGTCCCAGGTGCTGATCTACGGAGCCTACGGCTACACCGGCGAGCTGATCGCCCGGAGGGCGGTGGACCGCGGGCTGGAGCCCGTGCTGGCGGGGCGGGACCCCGAGCGGCTCGGGGCGCTGGGCCGGGAGCTGGATCGGCCCACCCGGGTGTTCCCCCTGGACGCGCCCGGCGGGGTGGACGAGGGGCTGCGCGGGGTGGACGTCGTGATCCACGCCGCGGGCCCGTTCATCGACACCTACGAGGCGATGGCCGAGGCGTGCATGCGGACCGGCGCGCACTACCTGGACATCACCGGCGAGGTGGGCGTCTTCGAGGGGCTGGCGCGGCGCGACGCCGAGTCCGCGGCGGCCGGCGTGATGCTCCTGCCGGGGGTGGGCTTCGACGTGGTGCCCTCGGACTGCCTCGCGGCGCACCTGGCCCGGCGGCTGCCCGGCGCCACCGCCCTGGACCTGGCGATCTCCGGGGTCGGCGGCCGGCCCTCGGCGGGCACGCTGAGCACGATGATCGAGGGCCTCGAGCAGGGGGCCGTGGTGCGCCGGGGAGGACGGCTGACCCCCATCCGCCTGGGGTCGCTGCGACGATCCGTCGATCTCGGGGACGGCTCCCGGGAGGCCGTCGCCATCGCCTGGGGCGACGTCAGCAGCGCCTACCACTCCACGGGGATCCCCGACATCGCGGTGTACCTGGCGGTGGGGCGGCGCGGGTCGCTGGCCCTCCGCACGCTGGGACGGTTCACGTGGCTGCTGGCGCGCCCCGCGGTGAAGCGCGTGCTGCAGCGGCGCGTCCGCAGCGGCGAGCCGGGCCCGGACGCCGCGGAGCGCGTGTCCGCGTACTCGGTGCTGCTGGGCGAGGCCCGCGACGACGACGGCGGCACCGCGGCGGCCCGCTTGCGCACCCCCGGCGGCTACTCGCTGACCGCGATGACCGCGGTGGACATCGCCGCGCGGGTCCTCGACGGCGAGGCCGAGCCCGGCTTCCGCACCCCCTCGGCGGTGTTCGGTCCGGACTACGTCCTGGGGATCGACGGGGTCCAGCGCGACGATCTGGACTGAGCGGGGAGCCGGACCTCGCGCCCCGCGACCACCCTCGCGGTCACGGGCCTCCTGGCCTGTTCCCTCCTCGCTCCCGCTGGAACACCACCAGCGCCAGGGGGGGCAGGGTGACCATCAGGGACTGGTCGTGGCCGTGGGCGGCGGCGGGGTTGGTCTCCACGGCGCCGAGGTTGCCCTGGCCGCTGCCGCCGTACAGCGGCGCGTCGCCGTTGAGCCGCTCCAGGTAGCGCCCCGGGGCGGGCACGCCGATGCGGTAGCCGTGGCGCGGCACGGGGGTGAGGTTGCAGGCGCAGATCAGCTCGCGGCCGGTCTCGGGGTCGCGGCGCAGGTAGGTCAGCACGCTCTGATCGCTGTCCTGGCAGTCGATCCAGGCGAACCCCTCGGGATCGAAGTCGCGGCGGTACAGCGCGGGCTCGCCGCGCAGCAGGGTGTTCAGGTCGCGCACCCAGCGCTGCAGGCCGGCGTGCGCGGGGTCGTCCAGCAGGTGCCACGACAGGCTGGCGTCGTGGTTCCACTCCTCCCACTGGCCGAGCTCGGCGCCCATGAACAGCAGCTTCTTGCCCGGGTGGGTGAACATCAGGCCGAACAGCAGCCGCAGGTTGGCGCGCTGTTGCCAGGGGTCACCGGGCATCTTGCCCAGCAGCGAGCCCTTGCCGTGCACCACCTCGTCGTGGGACAGCGGCAGCACGAAGTTCTCGTGGAAGGCGTACAGCAGCGCGAAGGTCAGCTTGCCGTGGTGGTACTTGCGGTGCACCGGGTCCTCGGCGAAGTACGCCAGCGTGTCGTGCATCCAGCCCATGTTCCACTTGAGCCCGAAGCCCAGCCCGCCCAGGTAGGTGGGCCGCGACACCGCCGGCCAGGCGGTGGACTCCTCGGCGAACGTCAGGGTGTCGGGGTGGTGCTCGTAGACCAGCTCGTTGAGGCGCCGCAGGAACGCCACCGCCTCGAGGTTCTCGCGTCCGCCGTGGGTGTTGGGCACCCACTGCCCCTCCTCGCGGGAGTAGTCCAGGTACAGCATCGAGGCCACCGCGTCGACCCGCAGGCCGTCCAGGTGGTACTCCTCGAGCCAGAACAGCGCGCTGCCGAGCAGGAAGCCGCGCACCTCGCTGCGGCCGTAGTTGTACACCAGGCTGCCCCACTCGCGGTGCTCCCCCTGGCGCGGGTCGGCGTGCTCGTACAGGTGGGTGCCGTCGAAGTAGCCCAGCCCGTGTTCGTCGCGGGGGAAGTGGGCCGGCACCCAGTCGAGGATCACGCCGATCCCGGCCTGGTGCAGCGCGTCCACGAGGTGCTTGAAGTCGTCGGGGGTGCCGAAGCGGCTGGTGGGGGCGAAGTAGCCCACGGTCTGGTAGCCCCACGAGCCGTCGAAGGGGTGCTCGGTGATCGGCAGCAGCTCCACGTGGGTGAACCCCATCTCGCGGCAGTGGTCGACCAGCTGCTCGGCCAGCTCGCGGTAGGTCAGCCAGCGGTGGCCCTCCTCGGGGACACGGCGCCACGAGCCCAGGTGCACCTCGTAGATCGAGATCGGCGCGTCGAGGGCGTTGCGCTCGCCGCGTCGGGCCATCCACGCCCCGTCGCCCCACGCGTGGCCGCCGCGCTCCCAGACCCGCGAGGCGGTCCCCGGGGGGCGCTCGCAGGCGAACGCGTAGGGGTCGGCCTTGAGCACGCGGTGGTCGGACCGGGCGGAGCGGATCGCGTACTTGTACAGCGCGCCGTGGCCCACGCCGGGGACGAAGCCCTCCCAGATCCCGGAGTCGCCCACGGTGTGCAGCGGGGCCGCCCCGTCCTCCCAGCCGTTGAACTCGCCCACCACCGACACGGCGCGGGCGTTGGGCGCCCATACGGCGAACCAGGTGCCGGGGACGCCGCCCTCCACGGCGGGGTGGGCGCCGAGCTTCTCCCACGAGCGCAGGTGGGTGCTCTCGCCGAGCAGGTACAGGTCGTCGTCGGTGAGGCGCTGGCGCGCCCCCCCGGTCGGGCCGGCGGCGGGCTGCGGCTCGCTCATGTCGTCCTCCTCGTCGCCATCCGCGCCAGGCCAGCCAGGCCGGTCAGCGGGACCTGGACCCAGTCGGGACGGTTGTTCAGCTCGTAGATCAGCTCGTACAGGGCCTTGTCCAGCAGTTGCGCGCGCAGCAGCCGCGCGCGCTCCGCGGGGTCCGGCGGGACCAGCCGGCTGCCCTCGACGAGCCGCAGGTAGGTGCCGAGGAAGGCGGCCCCGGCCCAGCGCTCCCACTCGTCGATCCAGCCCCGCGCGAGGGGCTCCTCTGCCAGCCCCCGCTGGACCAGCTCGCGCAGCCCCTCGTTGGCCGCGTAGCTCAGCGAGCGCAGCATGCCCGCGACGTCCTTGAGCGCCGGCTGCGGCTCGCCGCGCCGGACCAGCTCGCGCTGCGGCTCCCCCTCGAAGTCCAGCAGCACGAAGTCGTCCTCGGCGCGCAGCACCTGACCCAGGTGGTAGTCCCCGTGGCAGCGGATGCGCACGGCGTCGAAGCGTCGCCCGGACAGGTCCCGCAGCTCGGCGATCAGGTCGCCGCCGGCGGCGAGGACCTCGTCGGCCAGCCCGCCGCTGCCCTCGGGCAGCCCCCCGCGGGCGGCCTCGAGCAGCGCCAGCGCGTGCTGGGCCTGCGCGACCATCTCGCCGGCCATCGATCCGGTGAAGTGCTCGTCGAGGGGCCGCGGGCGGAAGGCGGCGAGGCGCTGCTCCCCGGCCATCGCCAGGTGCAGCTCGGCGGTGCGCCGGGCCAGCACCTGCAGCGCCTGCACGCTGCCCGCCATCGTCTCCGGCGGCTCCCCCCCGGGGGTCGCCTCGCCGGCGATCCCCGGAAGCGAACGGCCCGGATCGGGGTCCACCGCCTCGTGGCCCTGGCGCGCGCACTCCTCGAGGTGGTGCCGGATCGTGCCCAGCACGTAGCTCCAGCCGTCGCCCTGGTTGGGCACGAAGGCCTGCAGCATCGCCAGCGTGGACGGCTCCTCCCCGGCGGCGCGGCGGTACTCCATGCCTCCGGCCACCGGGGCCAGCGCGTCGAACGCGGTGCGCTCGGTGAGGAAGCGGCCGATCTCCAGGTCGGGGTTGGGGCCGGCCTCCACCACGCGGAAAGCCTTGAGCACGAAGCGGTCGCCGAGGATCATCGAGGTGTTGCTCTGCTCGGCCCGCAGGGGCCGGATGGTCAGCTGCCCGGCCTCGTCGGCCTGCTCCTCGCCCAGCGCGCGGGTGGGGAAGAACCGCACCTCGCCGCCCGCCGGGGTCGCGAACCGCCGGCCGTCGGCGAACGCCCGGAACAGGGCCACGCACGAGGTCCGGTCGGCCAGCGCGTCGCAGATCACGCCCTCGCCGCGGGGCGTGCGGAGGTGGGCCATCACCGCCCCGGGGATGGTGCGGGCCAGCCGCCGGGCCGCGTCGCCCATCGCCACGAGCAGCGGCACCGAGTAGGTCTCCGCCCCACCGTCGTCGTACTCGGCCCGGGCCAGGACCTGGTAGAAGCCCGCGCCGAGCTTGCACCAGTCCTCCACCTCGACGCGGGCCAGCCCGCGGGCCTTGCCGCGGAACCAGCGCTGGCGGGGTAGGTACGCGGGCAGGACCGTGTCGCCGAGCGCGCGGCGGGCCTCGTCGGGCACCAGCACGCGCCACTCGCGGGACAGCTCGACGCGGGGGACCGCCGGGTCCGCCCCGCGGTCCCCCGGCTCGCCGGCGCCCACCGGCTCGGGCTGGGGGTCGAGGTGGAACCAGCAGAAGCTGTGCGGGCCGAGGCTCAGGAAGAACGGCTGGTCGCCGAGGGTGGGGAACTCGGCGCGGCCGATCATCTCCACCGGGGTCAGCCCGGCGTGCTCCCGCAGGTCGAGCTCCACCGGCTGGACGTAGCGCGAGAGGTTGGCCACCACGAGGATCACCTCGCCGCGGTAGCGCCGCAGGTAGGCCAGCACCGCGCGGTTCTCCGGGTGCAGCACCTCCAGCGTCCCCCGCCCGAAGGCCTTGTGCTGGCGCCGCAGCCCCAGCATCCGGCGCATGAAGTGCAGCAGCGACGAGGGGTTGCGCTGCTGGGCCTCGACGTTGATCGCGGTGTAGCCGTAGACCGGGTCCATGATCACCGGCAGGTACAGCTGCGCGGGGTCCGCCGAGGAGAACCCCGCGTTGCGGTCGGGCGACCACTGCATCGGGGTGCGCACGCCGTCGCGGTCTCCGAGGTAGATGTTGTCCCCCATGCCGATCTCGTCGCCGTAGTAGATGATGGGGGTGCCGGGCAGCGAGAACAGCAGGCTGTTGAGCAGCTCGATGCGACGCATGCTGTCGTCCATCAGCGGCGCCAGGCGGCGGCGGATGCCCACGTTGAGGCGCATCCGTGGATCGGTCCCGTACTCGCGATACATGTAATCGCGCTCGGCGTCGGTGACCATCTCCAGGGTCAGCTCGTCGTGGTTGCGCAGGAACAGCGCCCACTGGCAAGCGGGCGGGATCTCCGGGGTGGCGGCGAGGATCTCGGTGATCGGGTGGCGGTCCTCCTGGCGCAGCGCCATGAAGATCCGAGGCATCAGCGGGAAGTGGAACGCCATGTGGGTCTGATCGCCGTCGCCGAAGTAGGGACGCACGTCCTCGGGCCACTGGTTGGCCTCGGCGAGCAGCATCTTGTCGTCGTAGCGCTCGTCGACCGCGCGGCGGAAGCGGCGGATCACGTCGTGGGTCTCGGGCAGGTTCTCGTTGCTGGTGCCGTCGCGCACGCACAGGTAGGGCACGGCGTCGAGGCGCATCCCGTCGACCCCCATGTCGAACCAGTAGCGCATCACGCGGATGACCTCGCGCACCACGCGGGGGTTGTTGTGGTTCAGGTCGGGCTGGTGGGAGAAGAACCGGTGCCAGTAGTAGGCCCCGGCCACCGGGTCCCAGGTCCAGTTGGAGCTCTCGGAGTCGGTGAAGATGATGCGCGTCTCGGGGAAGCGGCGGTCGTCGTCGCTCCACACGTACATCTCGCGGCGGGCCGAGCCGGGCCGGGCGCGGCGGGCCGCCTGGAACCAGGGGTGCTGGTCCGAGGTGTGGTTGACCACCAGCTCGGTGATCACCCGCAGCCCGCGGCGATGGGCCTCGCGGATCAGGGCCTTGAAGTCGCGCCGTGTCCCGTAGGCGGGGTGGATGCCGCGGAAGTCGGCGATGTCGTAGCCGTCGTCCCGCATCGGGGAGGGATAGAACGGGAGCAGCCAGATGGCGGTGATCCCCAGGTCCTGGAGGTAGTCCAGCTTCTCCATCAGCCCGCGGAAGTCGCCGACACCGTCGCCGTCGCTGTCGCGGAAGGCCTTGACGTGCAGCTCGTAGATGACGGCGTCCTTGTACCAGTGCGTCGGCGTGTCGTGCGCGCCCATGCCGTGACCTCCCGTCTCCTCCCGATCCCTCCAGTTACATGTAATAATCGAAGTCCCGCTCGGTGCGCACGCGGCGGCGAACCCGGTAGACCTGCGCCGGCATCGATCGGGGGTCGATCTCGACGTAGTTCCGGGAGCCCTGCCACAGGTAGCGCCCCTCGCCGATCAGGTCGTGGACCTGGAAGCTGTCGTGGGGCGACAGGTCCAGCAGGGTCAGCGGGACCTCGACCCACCCCGACTGGGTGTGGTGGGGGTCGAGGTTGACCACCACGAGCACGATGCTGGAGAGGTCCTCGGTGACCTTGCTGTAGAACAGCAGCAGATCGTTGTCCACGGGGTGGAACCGCAGGGTGTCGTTGCGCTGCAGCGCCGGGTTGTCGCGGCGGATGCGGTTGATCCGCGTGATCAGCGGGGAGAGGTTGCCGGGGGCGTCGTAGTCGCGGTGGACGAGCTGGTACTTCTCCGACCCGGCGTACTCCTCGCGGCCGGGCAGCGCGTGGTCCTCGCACAGCTCGAAGCCGCTGTAGATCCCGTAGCTCGCCGACAGCGTGGCGGCCAGCACCAGCCGCGCCTGGAACCCCGGCCGCCCCGAGAGCTGCAGGTACTCGGGGAGGATGTCGGGGGTGTTGGTGAAGAGGTTGGGGCGGAAGAACTCCGACACCGGGGGGCGGGTCAGCTCCTCGAGGTAGCGCGTCAGCTCGCGACGCGTGTTGCGCCACGTGAAGTAGGTGTACGACTGGTCGAACCCGACCTTGGCCAGCGCGTACATCAGCCTGGGGCGGGTGAAGGCCTCGGAGAGGAACACCACGTCGGGGTGGCGCCGCCGCACCTCGGCGATCAGCCAGCGCCAGAACCGCAGGGGCTTGGTGTGGGGGTTGTCCACGCGCAGCACGGTCACCCCGCGCTCGACCCAGAACAGCACCGTGGCCAGCAGCTCGCCCCACAGCCGGCGCCAGTCGTCGCACGCGAAGTCCAGCGGGACGATGTCCTCGTACTGCTTGGGGGGGTTCTCGGCGTGGCGGATGCTGCCGTCGTGGCGCCGCACGAACCACTCCGGGTGCTCGCGGACCCAGGGGTGGTCGGGGGCGCACTGCAGCGCCAGATCGAGGGCCAGCTCCATCCCGTGCGCGCGGGTGGCGGCCACGAAGTGGTCCAGGTCATCCAGGGTGCCGAGGTCGGGGTGCACGGCGGTGTGGCCGCCCTCGTCGGAGCCGATCGCCCAGGGGCTGCCGGGATCGCCCGGGCCGGCCGTGAGGCTGTTGTCGGGCCCCTTGCGGTGGACCCGCCCGATGGGGTGGATCGGGGGCAGGTACAGCACGTCGAAGCCCATCGCCGCGATGGCGGGGATGCGGTCCTCGGCGTCACGCAGGGTGCCGTGGCGGCCGGGCTCGGGGCCGTGGGAGCGGGGGAACATCTCGTACCACGCCCCGGTGCGGGCCCGCGGGCGGGCGACCTCGAGGCGCAGCTCGGGCTCGTGCTCGGTGGCTCGGGCGCGGTCGGGGTGGCGCGCGGCGAGCTCGGCCAGGTCGGGGGCCAGGGCGCGGGCGATCCGCTCGGACACGGGGGCGTCCCCGCGCAGCACCGCGGCGATCTCCCGCAGGCGGGCGGCATCGTCACCGCCGGCGCGACCGGCGACGGCGTCCACCAGGGCGGCGCCGTCGATCAGCTCGCCGGCCACGTCCTGGCCCGCATCGCGCTTGACCGCCAGGGCCTCCTGCCAGGTGGCGAGGCGGTCGATCCAGGCGATCACGGTGAAGCGATGGAGGCGCCGGGCGGCGATCTCGAACGAGCCCTCCCAGCGGTCGTTCTCCACGCGACGCAGCGGCACCTCGCGGGGGGGCTCGTCGTCGCCGGTGCGGACGCGCGCCACGGCGGCGATCCGGTCGTGGCCGTCGGCGAGGATGTCGGCGCGCACCACCACCCGCTCGCCGACGACGCGCTTGGCGGGGTGGCGGCCGCCGTCGACGCTGGGCTGTACGTTCTCGATCCACACGCGGCGCGCGGTGCGGTCGGGGAGGTCGTCGGCGGGCCGATGGGGCGGGTTGCTCATGGTCCCTCCGGGGCGCGGCGGGCGGCGGCGACGGTGGCGTAGAGGTCCAGCGTGCGCCGGGCGACGGCCGCCCAGGTGAAGTGCTGCAGCACGCGCTCGCGGCCCCGACGGCCCATCCGCGCGCGGCGCCCGGGATCGGCGGCGAGGGCGTCGATGGCGCGGGCCAGGGCGCGGGCGAAGTCCCCGGGCTGCGCCGGCTCGGGATCGTCCGCCGCCGCCCGCTCGAGGGGCACCAGCAGGCCCGTCTCCCCGGGCACCACCACGTCGGGGATGCCCCCCACCGCGCTGGCCACCACCGGCGTGGCGCAGGCCATCGCCTCGAGGTTGATGATGCCGAACGGCTCGTACACCGAGGGGCAGCAGAACACCGCGGCGTGGGAGAACAGCTCGACGGCGGCCTCGCGGGGCAGCATCTCGCGGATCCACACCACCTCGCGTCCCCGGCGGCGCAGGGCGGCCACGCCCCGCGCGAGCTCGTCGGCCACGGCGGCGGTGTCCGGCGAGGCGGCGCACAGCACCGCGGCGAGCCCGGGGTCGGCGTGCTCCATCGCGCGCAGGAAGTGGCCGGCGCCCTTCTGGCGGCTGGCGCGGCCCAGGAACAGCACGAAGGGGCGGTCGGGGTCGACGCCGCGGGCCCGCAGCGCGGCGGTGCTCGCCACCGGGCGGAACGCGTCGGCGTCCACCCCGTTGGGGATCACGTGGACGCGACCGGGGTCCACCCCGGGCACGTGCGCGGCCACGTCGTCCGCGCTGGTGGAGGACACCGCGATCACCGCGTCGGCGTGCTGCAGGGCGGTGCGCTCGACCCACGTGGACAGCTCGTGGCCGCGGCCGAGCTGCTCGCGCTTCCACGGCCGCAGGGGCTCCAGCGAGTGGACGGTGACCACCAGCGAGGCGCCGTAGGCCAGCCGCGCCACGACCCCGCCCAGGGCGGCGTACCAGGTGTGGGTGTGGACCACGTCCGCCTCCACCGGCCGGTCGCACATCCGCAGCGAGGTCTGCAGCGCTCGGAGGGCGGCGGCCGCCCGGCGGGGGTTGTCGTCCAGGGGGCCCGCGGGGGCGGCGTGCCCCACCACCGCGGGGCGCTCGTGGGGGGCGTGCTGCTCCCCGAAGCAGCGGACCTCGACCTCGGCATGGCGGGCGACCTCGCGAGCGAGGTGCTCGAGGTGGACCCCGGCGCCGCCATACACGTGCGGCGGGTACTCCCGGGTCATGTACAGCACGCGCATCGTGGCCTCCCGTCGCGGCGTGGCAACCCCTGCGGCCTACGCACCGGTCCCTGGCTGTCAAGGGACGCTGGAGGCCGGACCGGGGGGGGGACCGCACGGAGGTCTGCGAGGAAGGGGTCTTGTGGGGGCGGCCACGGGCGGCGCCCGGTGGACGGCCCCAGCCGGCCGCCCGGGTTCCACCGATGGCGGCGGGGTCCGGCGCGTCCGAGGCTGATCTCTAGCGGGCGGCCGCCTCGGGGGTTCGCTGCGGGCGGACCGCGGAGGACCGTTCCCGGGCCCCGTGGGAAGGGAAGGAGCGTCGACGATGACCACCGAAGGCACCCCGATCGTGCTGCTGACGGGTAGCAACAGCGGCATCGGCCGGGCCGCGGTGCAGCGCCTCGCCGCCCGCGACGTGCGGCTGATCCTGCACGCGCGGACCTCCGACAAGGCCGGGCGCACGAGGGACGAGCTGGCCGCCGGCGGCGAGGGGGCCGCGCTGGAGACGGCGGCCGCCGATCTCGAATCGCCCGACGAGATCCAGCGGCTGTGCGCGGCGCTGGCGGAGCGCCACGGCCACCTGGACGTGCTGATCAACAACGCGGGCGTGGCCGGCGGCGACCCGCACACCTGGACCGTCAACGTGCTGGCGCCGTTCCGCCTGGCCCACGGGCTGAGGCCGCTCCTCGCCGCCGCCCCGGGCGGCGCGCGGGTGCTCAACGTGGCCAGCGCGGCCCAGACCCCGTTCGACCTCGACGAGCTGCCGGACGAGCGCGGCGCCGAGGGGCCCGCCTCCTACGGCAAGAGCAAGCTGGCGCTGATCATGCTGTCCATCGAGATGGCCCGCCGGTGGCGCGGGGACGGCATCGCGGTCAACGCCCTCCACCCGGGGACGCTGCTGGACACGCGGATGGTGCGCGAGCACTTCGGGACCCCCCGCGGCCCGGTCGAGGACGGCGGCTCGGTCCTGGAGTACCTCGCCCTGTCCCCGGACCTGGACGGCGTCACCGGCGCCTACTTCGACCAGATGACCCGCACCAGCCCCGATCCCCTCGCCGAGGACGGGACCGCCCGCCGCCGCCTGTGGGCCATCACGGCCCGCATGGCCGGCGTGCCGGGGGAATAGGCCTGTCGGGTGATGGGGGGTTGACGGCCCCGCCGGCCTGCTTAACCGGACCAGCGGTCCGCGATGTCCGCGGCCCGCACCGACCACGAGGAGGAGCCGAACCATGTCCGAGAGCGTGTACAAGATCATCGAGCTGGTGGGGACGTCCGAGGAGTCCTGGGAGAAGGCGGCGGCCAACGCCGTGGAGAAGGCGACGGAGACGCTGCGCGACCTGCGGATCGCCGAGATCGCCCAGCTGGACATGAAGGTCGAGGACGGCAAGGTCACCGCCTACCGGGCGCGGGTGAAGGTCTCGTTCAAGTTCGACGGCTAGCAGCCTGTCGCACATTGGCGCGTGCCGGGCCGGCCCGTGCAGTACTCGAGGGCGGTCCTCCGGTCACGGGCGGTCGCCCAGCGTCCTGGAGAGCTCGTCGGCGTCGCGCTGCAGGGCCCGGCTGGTCGTCACCGGGGCCGCCCCCTCCGCCGGCTCGAGGTCGAGCAGGCGAGCGGGCAGCCGGGCGATCTCCCGCAGGGCCCGGGCGCGGCCCTCCTGGAGCGGCTCCCGCGCCGGGTGCAGCCGGCGGCCCCCGCGCATCACGGGCTCCAGCAGCGGCTCCCCCGGCAGCTCCTCGCCGGCGCGGGCGATGGTGTCCCCCGCCAGCTCGTCGCCCTCGCGGACCCGGAAGACCTGCTTCGGTCCCGGGTAGGTGGCCTTGCCGGACGACAGCTTCATCCGCGGGCGCCCGTCGTACGCCACGAGCTTGTAGGCCATGTCCAGCGCCGGGGCGTCGTCGCTGACCGCCATCGCCGTGCCCACGCCGAAGCCGTCGATGGGGGCCCCGGCGTCCAGCAGCGCCCGGATCCCGTGCTCGTCCAGCCCGCCGGATGCGAAGATGCGGACCCCGGGGAGCCCGCTGCGGTCCAGCAGGCCGCGGCTCTCGCGCGCCAGCGCGGCCAGCTCGCCGGAGTCCAGCCGGATCGCCCACCCTTCCTGGCTCCAGCCGTGCCGCTGGCACAGCCCGATGACCTTGCGCACCCCGGCGAGGGTGTCGTAGGTGTCCACCAGCAGGGTCGCCCCGGGGTGGACCGCGGCGAAGGCCTCGAACGCCCGCTCCTCGTCGTCGTGGGCCTCGACGTAGCTGTGGGCCATCGTCCCGTACAGGGGGATCCCGTGGCGGCGCCCGGCGAGCACGTTGGAGGTGCCGTCGGCGCCCACCAGGTAGGCCGCCCGCGCGACGGCGACGGCGGCGTCGACGCCGGGGGCCCGCCGGGAGCCGAAGTCCACGACGGTGCGGCCGCCGGCGGCCGCCACCACCCGGGCCGCCTTGCTCGCCGCGACGCTCTGGAAGTGGATCTGGTTGAGCACCAGCGTCTCCACCAGCTGCGCCTGCTCGATGGGGGCCGAGACGCGCACCAGCGGCTCGCCGGGGAACACCGGCGTGCCCTCCGGGACCGCGTCCACGTCGCCCTCGAAGCGCAGCGCCCCGAGGTGCGCCAGGAACGCCGCGGAGAACCGCTCCTGCCCGGCCAGGAAGGCCAGGTCGTCCTCCGTGAAGCGGAAGCGCTCCAGGTGGTCGAGGACGGCCTCGAGCCCCGCCGCGACGACGAACCCCCGACCGCGGGGCAGGTCGCGGAAGAACAGCTCGAAGTCGGCGATCCCGTCCATGCCCTCGGCGTGGTAGGCCGCGCACATCGTCAGCTCGTACAGGTCGGTGAACAGGGCCGCGCTCGAGGGCGGCTCCGGGTGGTGCGGGTGCGTCGTCATGGCGTGCCCTCTCGCCGTCGTCTCGGCCTCCCCCACGTGACCGGGGCGTCCCCAGCAACCTGGGGTGCCGCCCGGATCGGGGCCACCCGGGATCACCCCACGCTGTCACCGGGGCCTCCCCGGCCCGGCGCGGCCAGGGGGAGGCGCGCGCTTGCCGAACGCGGCGCGGTGCGTATCCGGAGGGAGCAGGGCGCCGCCCCGGGACGCCGCCCTCGAGAGGAGGACCACCGATGCCCGAGCTCCCCGACGTGGAGGTGTTCCGCGAGACCCTGGAGCGCACCGCGCTCCACCAGCGCATCGAGCACGTCCACCTCGAGCCGGCGGACCTGCTCGAGGGGGTGACGGCCCGTCGGCTCGAGGACCGACTCCGCGGTCACCATCTGGTCTCGGCCCGCCGGCACGGCAAGTACCTGTTCGCGGAGCTGTCCCGGGACGGCTGGCTGGTGATGCACTTCGGGATGACGGGGAGTCTGCGCCACCTCGCGGACGAGGAGTCCGCCCCCGACCACACCCGCCTGCGCCTGGAGCTCGAGGACGACTCGCAGCTGGTGTACCGGGCCGTGCGCAAGCTCGGCCGGATCACCGTGGCGGACGATCCCGACGCGTTCATCGAGGAGCAGGGGCTGGGCCCCGACCCCCTGGACCCCGGCTTCGACGAGGAGACCTTCCTGCAGCGCCTCGAGGGGCGCCGGGGCAGCGTCAAGAGCGCGCTGATGAACCAGAAGGTGCTGGCGGGGCTGGGGAACGTCTACGCCGACGAGGCGCTGTACCAGACGCGCCTGCACCCGGCCACGCCCTTGCCCGAGCTCGGGGAGGTGGAGCGCCGCCGGCTGCATCGCACGCTGGTCCGCGTGCTGCGCCTCGCCATCGACCGCGGCGCCCGTCCGGAGCGGATGCCCGTGGCGTGGCTGCTGCCCCACCGCGAGGAGGGGGCGGCGTGCCCGCGCTGCCACGGCGCCATCCGCCGCATCACGGTCGCCGGGCGGGCCACCTACCTGTGCCCCGCGGAGCAGGAACGGCTCAGCTGACCCGCTCCGCCTCCTCCCGATCCAGCCGCCGCATCTCGTCCCGCAGCATGCGCCGCGCCTGACGGGCGCCGCCCAGCACTGCGGACGGGTGCGCCGGCGCGTCGCCGTCCAGCTCCAGGACCAGCCCGCCGTGGAAGCCGGCGTCGTCCAGGCGCCGCAGCAGCCGCGGCCAGTCGATCTCCCCCAGCCCCGGCGGAAGGTGGTCGTCGCCGTGACCCCGGTTGTCGTGGACGTGGAGCATCCGCAGGTTACCGGCGAACAGCCTGACCATCCGCGGCAGGTCGGCGCCGAGGTGGGCGTGGCCGGTGTCGAGGCAGATCCCCACGCCGGGCTCGCGAAGCGCCGCCAGGATCCACAGCAGATCGCGCGCGTTGCCGAACAGCAGGTGGGGCAGCATGTTCTCCAGCACCAGCCGTGGCCCCTCCTCGCGACAGCGGCGGGCGACCACGTCGATGGTCGCGGCGGCGAGGCGCAGCCGGTGCAGGCGCTCGTCGGCGGGGGGCTCCCGCGCCAGCTCGGGCCCCGGATGGAGCACCACGTGGCGGGCCTCGAGGCGGGCCGCCGCGTCCACCGCGCGCAGGATCGCGTCGAGGGCGCGGCGACGCCGCAGCGGGTCCGGCGCCGTGATGTCCAGCTCCCCACCCCAAGGGGCATGGTACGAGTAGGCCTCGATCCCCTGGTCGCGGAGCAGACGGCCCGCCCGGAGGACCGCGTCGCGGTCCCCGGGGTCGAGGTGGGCGGGGGCCGAGGCGATCTCCAGCATCGAGAAGCCGGCCTCGCGCACCAGGGGCAGGCACTCGAAGAAGCTGGTCCGGTAGAAGCAGCCCGTGGAGAGGCCCACCGGGAGATCGCTCACGACCACCTCCTGCGCAGCGCGCTGGCTCGCAGGGGCTGGAGGTCGCAGCCGTGGGGCCGCGCGCACAGCCCCTTCTCCCGCTCGCTGCGGCAGTTGAAGTCGATCAGCTCGTCCCGCCCCGTGGCGATCTGACCGGCGAACAGCCGCACGTAGAAGTCGGCGCGCAGCGCCGGATCGTAGTGGTGCCAGCGCCTCCCCCACCCGTGGTCCCGCTCGTAGCGGGAGCGCACCAGCCCGGCGATGTGGCGGGGGTGCCAGCCCAGGCCCCACAGCGCCGCCACCAGCGAGCGGATCCCCTCCGGCCGCAGCAGCCAGTCGTTGGGGCGCCGCAGACCGTCGGCCACGCAGGGCGGCAGCGTGGCCGGGTCCAGCGCGTCGTAGGTCTGCGGCCAGCGCCCGGGCGGGTCGTGCTCCGCCTCGTGGAAGTACCCGTGGAAGCGGGCCAGCTCCGAACGCCGGTAGCCGGCCAGCAGACGGCCGGTGCCGTCCTCCGCGAGGGGGATCGCGGTGGACGTGCGCCGCGCCAGCGCCTCCGCCGCCGGCAGGTCGCGCATGGTCTCGATGCACGCCTCCACGTCCATCTCGTGGTGGGGGATCATCACCAGCAGCGGCCGGCGGCCCTCGTCGCCGGGGGCGAACAGCCCGGGCTTGCCCCAGGGCTTGAGGTAGGCCGAGAACGGCACCCGCGTCAGGCGCGTGTGCAGCGGATCGCCGTACTCGGAGATGTCCAGCGAGACCAGCTCCCGCCCCCGCTCCCCGCCGCCCGGGGCCACGTCGGTGAGCGCCACGGGCACGGGGCAGCGGGTGCTGGCGCGGGCCTGGACCCGCAGCAACAGGTGCTCGATCACGAGGCCCAGGCCGGCGAACGCCAGGCCGGCGCGGGCGGTGACCGCCAGGTCGGACGGCGGGCGGGGGCGGTCGTACGCCGCGCGCAGCCGCTCGGGCACCCGACCGAGGGCCGCCAGCTGGTCCACCACCGGGCCGTCCAGGGGCACCCGCCAGACGAAGTGGTGGCCGCGGCCGCTGAGCAGGTGCAGCGGGGAGATCCCGTCCGCGGCGAGCAGCTCCTCCAGCGCGGCCACCACCGGCTCCATCAGCGCGAACGAGCGCCGGGGGTGCAGCAGCGCCTCGGCGGGGAAGTCGTGGTTGGCGTGGTCGATGTCCACGTGGACCAGCAGCGACGCGCGATCCCACAGCGAGCGGCACAGCTCCTGGCCCTGGTCGAGGAAGGTCGCCAGCGCGGAAGGCGGCCGCGGGCGGAGGTCCTGGAACCCCTCCACGTCGCAGCGCCGCAGCAGCACGGCGGTGGCCTCCCGCAGCGAGCGGCCCCCCAGGAACTCCGTCATGCGCTGCCGCACGCCCTGGTGCTGGTAATATCGGACGAGGTCCATCGTCGGGCCCGGTCGACGGCGGGACCTCATCGCACCGCGCCCACCGGCCCGCGGGGCTCCCGCCGCCGTAGCGCCTCGTCCACCGCCTCGCCGGTGATCTCCTCGTGCTCGCGCAGCAGCGCGGCGACCCGCTCCAGCCCGTCGCGGTGGGCCTCGATCGCCTCGCTGGCGCGGCGGTAGGCCCGGCGGGTCAGGGCCTGGACCTCGCGGTCCACGCGGCGCGCGGTCTCCTCGCTGTAGTCGGGCCCCCGGGCCAGCTCCTGGCCGAGGAACACATGGTCCTTCTCGCCGCCCCACGCCACCGGGCCGAGCTCGTCGCTCATGCCCCAGTCCAGCACCATCTTGCGCGCCAGCTGCGTGGCCTGCTTGAGATCGTCCTCGGCGCCGCTGGTGGCCGTCCCGAGCACCACCTGCTCGGCGACGCGGCCGCCCATCATCACCGCCATGCGGTCCAGCAGCACCTCCCGGGGGAGGACGTGGCGGTCGTCCTCGGGGACGGTCTGGGTCACCCCCATCGCCCGCCCGCGGGGCACGATGCTGACCTTGTGGATCGGGTCGGCGTGGGGCAGCCTCGCCGCCACCACCGCGTGGCCGGCCTCGTGGTACGCCAGCAGGCGCAGCTCCTCCTCGCTCAGCCGCAGCCCCTTGCGCTCCAGGCCCATCAGGATCTTGTCCCGGGCGCGCTCGACGTGCTCGCGGGCCACCTCGTCGGCGCCGTCGCGGGCGGCGAGCAGGGCGGCCTCGTTGAGCAGGTTCTCCAGATCGGCCCCGGTGAAGCCCGGCGCGGCGCGAGCCACCGCCTCGAGGTCGACGTCGTCGGCCAGCGGCTTGTTGCGGGCGTGGATCTCCAGGATCTCGCGGCGCGCCTCCACCCCGGGCGCGTCCACCGCGATGCGGCGGTCGAAGCGCCCCGGGCGCAGCAGGGCGCGGTCGAGGATGTCGGGGCGGTTGCTGGCCGCCATCACGATCACGCCCTCGCGCCCCTCGAAGCCGTCCAGCTCCGACAGCAGCTGGTTCAGCGTCTGCTCCCGCTCGTCGTGGCCGCCGCCGAGGCCGGTGCCCCGGCTGCGCCCGATGGAGTCCAGCTCGTCGATGAACACGATGGAGGGCGCGTCGCGGCGCGCGTCGCGGAACAGGTCGCGGACCCGGGACGCGCCCACGCCCACGAACATCTCCATGAAGTCCGACCCGGTGATGGTGAAGAACGGCACCCCGGCCTCGCCGGCGGTGGCCCGCGCCAGCAGCGTCTTGCCCGTGCCCGGCGGGCCGACCAGCAGCACGCCGTTGGGGGGCTTGCCGCCCAGGGTGCGGTAGCGCCGCGGCGCCCGCAGGAACTCGATGATCTCCCGCAGCTCGGTCTTGGCCCCCGCGGCGCCGGCCACGTCGTCGAAGGTGGTGCGCTCGTCGCTGCGCTGGTAGAGCTTGGCCCTGCTGCGCCCCATCGAGAACACCTGCTGCCCCTGCCCGCGCACGCCGCGCCACAGCAGGTAGCCGAACCCGAGCAGCAGCAAGGTCGGCAGGGCCAGCAGGGCCAGCGAGCCGAAGGAGGACCCCGGGGGCGACTCCACGCGGACCTCGACCCCGCCGTCGCGCAGCATCCCGATCAGCGCGTCGTCGCCGAAGGCCGGGACCCGCGTGACGAACCGGCGGTACGTCTCTGGCGCCTCGCCCTCGTCTGCGGGCGCTCCCGCCCCGTCGGCCTCCGGCTCCGTGGCCGCGACCGGGGTCGGCTCCACCAGCTCCCCCCGCACCTCGTCGCCCCGGAGCGTCACGTGGTCCACGTTGCCGGCGCGGATCTGGTCGACGAAGGCGGTGTAGGGGACCTGCTCGGCGCCGATCAGGTCGCCGGTCCAGCGCAGCAGCAGGGCCCCGCCGGCCACCAGCACCAGCAGCCACACCAGCATCCGCAGGGCTCCGCCGCCCGGGCGCGGCGGGGAATGCTCCGTCGTCTCCCGCTCCCGCGGGTCGGGGGGGGCGCGGCCGTCGCCGTTCCCGTGGCCCGCTCGGTGCCCGATGGCGTCGTCCTCTCGCACGGGGACCGTCAGCGCTCTTCCCGCCGGGCTCGCCGCTCGACCGCCTCGCGGTGGTGTGTGCCGCCCTCGCGCAGCATCGCCGCGCCGCACTGCGGACAGCGCTGCTCGATGCACGGGGCGCCGGGCTGGTGACGCGCCGTGTGGCCGCACCTCGCACAGACGCACCGTCCGCCAGGCCCCAGCCCTTCTCCCTTGCGATTGCGATCGCGTCTCACGATCCGCCTCCCTTCCGAACGGAGGACTACGCATCTCGAACCGAGGGGCAACCGCGAGGTCCCTCCGCGTCGTCCGGGAGCGCCCCGCGACGCCCGAGTCGACCGTCCCCGAGCATCTCCACGATGCGGTCGAGCCCCGCGCGCGGGAGCCGCCGGAAGGCCGACCACGCCACCCCCGCCAGCACGCCCTCCTCCAGCCACTCCAGCAGCCACCACCCGGCGCTGCCCGGGTCCCGCTGCCGCAGGGCGGCGCCCGCCTCCAGCGCCCAGCGCGCGTTGTAGCGCTCGTGGGCCCCGATGGGCGGCGCCAGCACCAGCGGGAGCCCCAGCGCGCCGTAGAACGTCAGCTCGCTGGGCTTGGTCCACAGCACGTCGGTGCGCGCCAGCAGCTCGCCGAAGCGCCGGTAGTAGGCCCCGAAGTCCGGCTCGTCGAGCACCTCGACGGCGCCCGCGGTCCCATCCCCGAGGCCGGCCTCCGCCAGCCGCCGCCGGACCCGGTGCCCCAGCGCCACGTCGGTCCCGACCACCAGCGCCATCCGCAGCAGGCGGGCCTCCAGCTGCCGGCGCAGCGAGCGCGCCGCGGCCAGCGCGATGGGGGCCTGGGCGCCGCTGCCGCCCACGGTGAAGGTCACCGTCGGGGGCGGGATCTCGCTGCCCTCCGCGGTGGACCGCTCCAGCACCCGCTGCGCCGCCGGGTGGGCGCGGCGGAAGGACCCCGCCGGGTCCAGCCGCAGCAGTCGGGCCGCCACCGGTGGCGGGAGCGGACCGCCGGCCAGCGGCGAGAGCAGCTCCCCCGGCAGCGGGAACCCGGTGCGGTGCACCCGCGCCGCGGGGACGCCGTAGGCGCGCAGCCGGTGGGCCGCCCGACGGGTCGGCACGCAGTACTCGATGCGGCTGCGCTCGGGGTGCGGGGCGACCCACACGCGGTGCACCTCGGTGTCGGTGACGACGCAGACGACGCGCTGGTCGGTGCGGCCGTCGGCGATCAGCGCCGGGGCGAAGTGGGTGGTCACCAGGGGTCGGCCCCGCTGACGCAGGTGATCCAGCAGCCCGCGCCCGAGGCCGCGCTCGATCAGCCGCTGCAGCAGGCGGTTGGCCGCCACCGGCCGCGAGAGGTCGCGGCGCGGGTAGAGCCTGGGCAGGGCCGTGAGGCGGTGCATCGCCCAGCTCGCGATCGATGCGCCGAGGGGGTGGTCGGCGAGGCGCGAGAGGCCCACGTGGGCGGAGCGCAGCCGGTCCCACAGGCGGCGCTCCTCCTCGCCGGCGACGGGGCTGCGATCGGCCTCGAGGACGGGCACGCCGAGCCGGTCGGCGAGGGACCAGGCGGGGCGCAGGTGCCCGTAGCCGATCTCCACCGCCACCACCTCCGGACGCGGCTCCCGACGGTCGGCTTCCGGGACCGGCGGGCTCGGGGTCGTTCCCTGGTTCGCCACGGGCACCTCCCCGAGCCGGGTACGCAGGGTGGGGCGGCAGTCAAGGCGGAGGAGGCGGGGGGTTGCCGCCCGCGGGGACGGTACCTAGCCCGGACGCCGGCCGGCGGCGGGACCCCCCGCACACCCGGTCGAGGGAGAGGGAGGTGACCATGTACAGCGCCCTGCAGATCGGGGGGCTCGGGCTGGGTGTGCTGCTGCTCGTGCTCGGCGTGCGGAGCGGCCGCCGCGGGCTCGTCGCGCTCGGGCCGCTGATCGCGGTGGCGACCCTGGCGTTCTTCGCTGTGCTGGACCTGTGGACCGAGGCGCTGTGGTTCGAGGCGCTGGGGCATGCCCCGCGGTTCTGGATCGCCACCGGGGCACGGGTCGTGGCGCTGGCGGGGGCGGGGGCCGCGGGCGCCGCGGCGGTGCTGGTCCTGACCTGGCCGGTGCGGAAGCGGGGGGGCAAGGCGGTCCGCTGGGTGCGCCGCGGCGCCGCCGGGCTCGGCGCCCTGATCGGCGCCGGCTGGGGGCTGGCGCACTGGGACACGGTGCTGCTGTGGTGGAACCGGGTGCCCACGACGTGGGTCGATCCGATCCTCGAGCGGCCCGTGGGGTTCTACCTGTTCACGCTGCCGCTGTACGACGCGCTGTACCAGCTGGCGCTGGCGCTGGCGGTGGTCTCGCTGCTCGCCGCGCTGGGGGCGATGGCGCCCGCGGTGGTGCGCCGGAGCCAGGGCGGCGAGCAGGACTCGCGCCTCGAGCGGGGGCTCGGCGCCGCGGTGCCGCTGACCACCGCGGCCCTGCTGCTGGTCGTGGCGGGCGGGCTGCTGCTGGACCGCTACCACCTGCTGATCAGCAGCGGTGGCGCCGTGTGGGGAGCGGGCTGGACCGACGTGCGGGTCCGGCTGCCGGCGCTGACGGCGACGGCGGCGCTGATCGTGCTGGTCACGCTGGGCATGGTCCTCCCCCCGGTGCGCCGCCGGGCCGGCGCGGTGGTGGGCACGCTGACGCGCCAGGAGGACCACCAGCTGCTGGCCGCGCCGCTGGGCGCCGTCGCGCTGGTGGCGATCCTGTGGGCGCTGCTGGTGGCGCTGCTCCCCGCGGCGGTGCAGTGGCTGCGGGTGCAGCCCAACGAGATCACGCTCGAGCAACCCTACCTGCGGCACAACATCGACATGACCCGGCTGGCGTTCGGCCTGCGCGACGCCGCCGAGCGCGAGTTCCCGGCCGCCGAGCGCTTCGACCGCGCCATGGTGGACGCCAACCCGGCGATCTTCGACAACGTCCGGCTGTGGGACTGGCGGGCCCTGGACGCGGTCTACGAGCAGTTCCAGGAGATCCGGCTGTACTACGAGTTCGTCGACGTGGACATCGACCGCTACGAGATCGACGGGCAGCTGCGGGAGGTGATGGTCTCGGCCCGGGAGATGCAGGTCTCCAACCTGCCGCAGCAGAGCCAGACCTTCGTCAACCGCCACTTCAAGTACACCCACGGCTACGGGGCGACGATGGCGCCGGTGAGCCGCTTCACCCAGAACGGGCTCCCCGACCTGCTGATCCGCGACATCCCGCCGGTGGCCGCGCACCCGCAGCTGGAGGTCACCCGCCCCGGGATCTACTACGGGGAGCTCCCGGGCGACTTCGTGGTGGTCAACAGCGAGGAGAAGGAGTTCGACTATCCGCGGGGCGAGAACAACGTCTACGTGCACTACGAGGGGCAGGGGGGCGTCCCGCTGGACGGCGCGTGGCGACGCTTCCTGTTCGGCTACCGCCACGGCGGCACGCGCCTGCTGCTGTCCAGCTACCCGCGCGAGGGCAGCCGCATCCAGCTCCGCCGCCAGGTGCGACGGCGGGTGGCGGCGCTGGCGCCGTTCCTGCAGCTCGAGGACGACCCCTACCTGGTGCTGGTCGACGGCGAGCTGCACTGGATCGTCGACGCCTACACGACGTCCGATCGCTTCCCCTACAGCGAGCCGTACGACTCGTACGAGACCATCGGCTACAAGGAGGGCGACGCCGACCGGACGCTGCACGCGCGCACCGCACCGCACCTGCACGGGGCGAGCTACGTGCGCAACTCGGTCAAGGCGGTGGTGGACGCCTACGACGGCACGGTCGACCTGTACGTCTACGAGCCGGACGATCCGCTGATCCAGGCCTGGCGCGGGATCTACCCCGACCTGTTCCGCGACCGCGCCGAGATGCCCCCCGCGCTGCAGGCCCACGTGCGCTACCCCGTGGGCCTGCTGCTGGCCCAGGGCCTGGTCTACGCCAAGTACCACATGACCGATCCCGCCGTGTTCTACAACCAGGAGGACCTGTGGGTCCGCGCCACCGAGACGTACTACGGCGACGTGCGGCCGGTGGAGCCGTACTACGTGATCTGGGAGCCCCCCGCCAGCGACCACCCGCAGTTCGCGCTGATCCTGCCGTTCACCCCCAAGGACCGCCAGGTGCTGATCGGCTGGATCAGCGGGCTGTGCGACGGCGAGGACTACGGGCGGATGGTGACGTACCAGTTCCCCAAGGAGCGGCGCACGCTGGGGCCCCAGCAGGT
>CAZOYV010000002.1:80616-95253 GCA_964584075.1 uncultured Rickettsiales bacterium
GAGACCAAGATCGACCAGGACCGTGAGCTGTCCGGGCAGCTGACGCTGTGGGACCAGCGCGGCTCGTCGGTGATCCGCGGCAACGTGCTGGCGATCCCGGTGGAGGACACGCTGGTCTACGTCGAGCCGATCTACCTGCAGGCCGAGACCGCCGCGTACCCGGAGCTGCGGCTGGTGGCGATCATGCACGGCGACGAGCTGAGCTACGCGCCGTCGTTCGAGGAGGCGCTGCGCGGGCTGCTGGGCGAGCAGGCGCCGGAGGCGGAGCGGCCCGCGGCGGTGGCCGAGGCCGGACCCTCGGACGACCTCGGGGTCCACATCGAGCGGGCGTCGGCGGCCTTCGGCGACTACCTCGAGGCCCTCGGCGACCGCCGCTACGAGGACTCCTCGGCGGCCCTGGGCCGGCTCTCCACGGCCCTGCGCAGGCTGCGCGAGCTCGACGCGGGGGCGGCCGCTGGCGAGCCGGCCTCGGGGACGGCACCACGGCGCGATCGGCCGGGCCCCGATGGTATCGGGGCGGGTTCGTGACCACACTCCCCTCGAACCCAGCTTCCAAGGAGGACGAGATGGACTTGATTCCGTGGAGAGGACGCCGGAGGAGGGGCCTGCAGAGATCGGTCCCGGCCGGCACGTACCAGGATCCGTGGGCGATGATGCGGCGGATGAACGAGCTGTTCGACAGCTTCGTGGACCCGTACTACCAGGGGACCGGCGAGGTGCTCCCGGCCTTCGGCTCGATCCCGGTCGACGTCAGGGAGGACCCCGAGAGCGTCGAGGTCCACGCCGAGCTGCCGGGCATGAAGGCCGAGGACATCGACGTGCGGCTGCAGCGGGACGACGTGCTGCAGCTCCGCGGCGAGAAGAGGACGGAGGTCGAGGAGCGCGGGGACGGCACCTACTGCTGCGAGCGCTCCTACGGCACCTTCCAGCGCCTGATCCCGCTGCCGTCCGAGGTCCGCGAGGACCAGGTCGAGGCCCGCTACACCGACGGCGTGCTGCGCATCAAGCTGGCCAAGAAGACCCCCTCGGAGCCCACCCGCAAGCGCATCCAGATCCAGGAGTAGCGCGGCCGTGCGGGTGGACGGCGGCGCCACATCGGGGGGAGCCCGACGGCAGGGACGGGGACCGCCCGGTGCGAACCGCCGCCGCGCGTGCGTACGGTGACCCCGTCGGCGGCGGGCCTGGCCGATGTACGGCGGGCACGGGCCGGCGGGGAGGCGAGAGATGATGCACCGCGTCGCGATCAACGGGCTGGGCCGCATCGGCCGCTGCACGCTGAAGATCCTGATGGAGCAGCCCGAGCTGGACCTCGTGGCCTGCAACGACCTGGTCCCGCTGGACAACCTGGCGTACCTGCTGCGCCACGACTCCGTGTACGGGACCTACGGCCGGACCGTCGCGTCCGAGGAGGGCGTGCTGCGGGTCGGCGGCCAGGAGATGCGTGCGTTCCACGAGCGGCGTCCGGAGGACCTTCCGTGGGGGGACCTCGGGATCGACATCGTGTTCGACTGCACCGGTGTGTTCCGCACCCGCGAGGCGCTGGCGCCGCACCTGGCCGCCGGGGCCGGGCACGTGATCCTCTCGGCGCCGGCCAAGGACCCGGAGGTGCCCACGGTGGTGTTCGGCGTCAACGAGCTCGACGGGTTCCCCGACGTGGTCTCCACGGCGAGCTGCACCACCAACTGCATCGCCCCCGTGGTCGAGGTCCTCGACCGCCGCTACGGCCTGACCAAGGCGACGATGACCACGATCCACGCCTTCACCGCGTCCCAGGCCACGGTGGACGGGCCGGCGAGCCAGTACCGCCGCGGTCGCACCGCCTCGGTCAACTTCATCCCCACCAGCACCGGCGCCGCCCGGGCCGCCGCGCAGGTGCTGCCCCAGCTCGAGGGCCGCTTCGACGGGGTGGCGATCCGCGGCCCGGTGGCGGCCGGCTCGCTGGCCGACATCGTCGCGGTGACCCGCGAGCGGGTGACCACAGACGAGCTCCGCGAGGCCTTCCGCGAGGAGGCCAAGGGCCCCCGCTACCTGGGCATCATGGGCGTCACCGAGGAGCCCATCGTGTCCAGCGACATCGTCGGGGACGGCCGCGCCTCGGTGGTCGATCTCGGCGAGATCAACGTCACCGGCGGGGACCTGGTCAAGGTGATGAGCTGGTACGACAACGAGTGGGGCTATGCCAGCCAGATGGTGCGCTACGCCGTCTCGGCGATCGGCACGTAGAGGGACCGGCGGCGGGCTGGCAGCGCCGCCCGTCGTGGTTCGGGACGGAGGAGTTCCATGGAACAGGGACGACACGAGCACGGGATGCCGTGCTGGGTGGAGCTGTACACCGGTGATCCCGACGGCGCCAAGGCGTTCTACGGCGACGTGATGCGCTGGGAGTACCAGGACCACCCGACCCCCGGCGTGGAGCCGGGGATCTACACCACGGTCCGCCTCGACGGCGGCGACGTGGGCGGGCTCTGCCCGCTGACCGGGGTCCAGCGCGGGCTGGGCCTGCCCCCACACCTGCTGGTCTACTTCGCCGTCGACGACGTGGACGAGGTCTGCCGGAGGGCCCCGGGGCTGGGGGGAGCGGTGGTGATGGAGCCCATCGACGTGCCGTCCACCGGCCGCATGGCGATGCTGCGGGGGCCGGGCGGTGAGCTGTTCTGCCTGTGGGACCGCCACGCCAACCACCGGGGCTTCGGCCGGCACGAGGGCCGGCACGGCTCGGTGGTGTGGTGCGAGCTGCTCACCGGCGACGTGGACCGCAGCGGGTCGTTCTACACCCGCCTGCTGGGCTGGGATCCCCAGCCAGAGCAGGCCTCGGGCGGAAGGTACGTCGTGTTCGCCGCCGGCGACGAGCCCGCCGCCGGGATGATCGAGGTCGAGCCCGAGCTGGTGGGCGCGAGCACCGCGTGGACCACCTACCTGGCCGTGGACGACTGCGCCGCGAGCTGCGAGCGCGTCGGGGAGCTGGGGGGCGAGGTGCTGTCGCCGCTGATGCCCGTCGAGGGCGTCGGGACCTACGCCCTGGTGCGGGACCCCCAGGGGGCGGTGCTGGGCCTGCTGCAGCCGCTGCGCGCGTAGCACAGGCGCGCCCCACCGGCGGAGCCTCACCGTCCCCCCACCGCCTCCCCGGCGGCGGCGCCCTCGTGGGTGATGCGGTACACGGCGCCGGCGTGGTCGTCGCTGACCAGCAGCGCCCCGTCGGGCATCACCAGCAGGTCCACCGGGCGTCCCCAGCGGGTGCCGCTGGCGCGCTGCCAGCCCTCGGCGAACACCTCCGGCGGCGACGGCTCGCCCTCGCCGTCGAGGCGCACCAGCACCACCCGCGCGCCCACCGGCACGCTGCGGTTCCAGCTACCGTGCTCGGCGATCAGGATCTGGCCGCGGTACTGCGGCGGGAACATCTCCCCGGTGTAGAACCGCATCCCCAGCGCCGCCACGTGGGCGCCCAGCTCCACCACCGGCGGGGTGAACTCGCCAGCCTCGTGCCCGTCGCCGTGCTCCGGATCGGGGTGGTCGCGGCCGTGCCAGTGGGGGAAGCCGAAGTGCAGACCGGGCTCGGGGGCGCGGTCGAGCTCGTCCGGGGGCGCGTCGTCGCCCAGCCAGTCCCGCCCGTTGTCGGTGAACCACAGCGACCCCGTGTCGGGGTGCCAGTCGAAGCCCACGGAGTTGCGGACGCCCCGGGCGTAGACCTCCCGCCCGCCGCCGTCGGCGTCCATCCGCAGGATCGTGCCGTGGGGGTCCTCCACCTCGCAGACGTTGCACGGCGCGCCCACCGCGACGTAGAGCTTGCCGTCGGGGCCGAACCCGATGGTCCGCCAGCCGTGGTGGCCCTCGTCGGGCAGGGGCTCGCCCACCGCCACCGGCTCGGGGGGATCGTCCAGCCGCGCCTCGATGTCGTCGAGGCGCCACACCTGCGAGATCTCGGCGACGTACAGCGCCCCGTCGCGGAAGGCCACGCCGTTGGGCTGCCGCATCCCCTCGACGACGACCCGGGCCTGCTCGGCGCGGCCGTCGCCGTCGCCGTCGGACAGCGCCACCACGGTGCCCTGGCGGCGGCTGCCGACGAACACGGTGCCGGCGTCGCCGAGGCACAGGCTGCGGGCCCCGGGGACCCGATCGGCGAACAGCGTCACGCGGAACCCGTCGGGCACGCTCAGCTCCTGCAGCGGCAGCTCGCGGGGGGACTCGGCGCGGGGCTTCTTGCGGCCGGCGCAGCTCGCCGCCAGCACCAGCGCCGCCGCGGCGAGGGAGACGCCGATCCGCGCGCTGCGAGTCATCGCCTACGCCCCCGCTCCTGGCCGTCGACGGCCACCGGCCCCGGCCGGCGGGCGCCGCGCCCGATCCCCAGCTGGACCAGATCGGGGCGGGACAGCAGGTCCAGCGTCCAGTCCAGCGCAACGCGCACCTTGCGCCCCAGCCCGGGCATCTTCGACAGGTACACCGTGCGGTACAGCCACCAGGCGAGGAAGCCCGACAGCCGCACGCCGAGGACCTCGGCCACGGCGCGGCGGTGGCCCAGCATGACCAGCGAGCCGAGGTCCGGGATCGCCCGGGGCCGGGGCTCGCGGCCCCGCACCACCGCCACCAGGTTCCGTGCCAGGGCCTGCCCCTGGCGTGTGGCGTGCTGGGCCGTGGGCGGGTAGGGGTCGCCGTCGGGGTCCGGGTTGACCGCCGCGTCGCCGATGGCCCACACGCGGTCCTGGCCCTCCACCCGCATGTCGGCCCCGCAGCGAAGGTAGCCGCGCTCGTCGGTGGGCAGCCCGCTGCGCTCGTTCAGCGGGCTGGGGGCGATGCCCGCTGCCCAGATCACGGTGTGGGTCCGCAGCGTCCCGCCGCCGCGCAGCGCGACCTGGTCGGGCTCGACGCGCTCGACGGTCTCCTCGAGGCGGATCTCCACGCCGCGTCGTCGCAGCTGGTCCGCGGCATAGTCCGCCAGGCCGCGGTCCAGCGCGGGGAGGATGCGGTCGGTCAGCTCGATCAGGGTCGTGCGCACGACCCCTGCGTCCACGTGGGGGTAGCTCCGGGCGCCCGTGCGGAGCAGCTCGTGGAACTCGCCGGCGACCTCGACCCCGGTGTAGTTGCCCCCCACCACGACGAAGTGCAGCAGCTCCTGCTGGCGCTCGGGGTCCGCCGTGGCGTCGGCCAGCTCCAGCAGCTGGATCGCCCGGTCTCGGAGGTCCACGGCATCGGCCAGCGACTTGATCTCGAAGCCGTGCTCGGCGAGCCCGTCCACCGGCGGCATGCGCGTGACGCTGCCCGGCGCCAGCACCAGGTGGTCGTAGGACAGGGTGTGGTCGCTGCCGTCGCCGTCGAGCCGGTAGTGGATCGCGGCGCCTTCGGGGTCCACGTCCGTGACCTCGGCCATCAGCACCCGGCAGCGGCGGACGAAGCGCCGCAGCGAGACCACGGCGTGGCGCGGCTCCACGCCGCCCGTCCCGGCCTCCACCAGCAGCGGCGTGAACACGAAGTGGTTGTGGCGATCCACCACGATCAGCTCCACCTCGTCCCGGCGCAGCTCGCGCTCGAGCTCACGGGCGAGGTAGGCCCCGCCGAACCCGCCGCCGACGACGACGACGCGGGGGGCTCCCCCGCCGGATCCCGCATCGAGGGCCACGGTGTCCACCTCCTCGCCCCCCTACCTCGTGACGATCGCCCCGCGGGGCAACCCGCACCGGGGCCCCCCCCAGGCGGCCCACGGGCTTTCCACCAGGCCATCCGGCGGCTCCCACCGGATGGAGCGCGGTCCCCCGGCGGCGTACCGTCGCGATCGTCGAGACACGGGAGGACGAGGCGATGGCGGTACGGAAGGCGACGGCGGTGTGGCACGGGACCCTGGTCCAGGGCAAGGGCGTCCTGGGGGTGGAGAGCCGACTGTTCACCGAGGCGCGCTACGGGTACGGGTCCCGGTTCGAGGACGGCGAGGGCACCAACCCCGAGGAGCTGCTCGGCGCGGCGTACGCCGGCTGCTTCTCGCAGGCCCTGGCGATGGACCTCGAGCAGGCGGGCTACCCCCCGGAGCGGATCGAGACCACCTGCGAGGTCACCCTGAGCAAGACCGACGAGGGGTTCCGCATCGAGCGCGCCGCCCTCGAGACGCGCGTCCGGGTGGAGGCCATCGACAACCGCCAGCTGCAGCGGCTGGCGGAGGGGGCCCGCGACAACTGCCCGGTCTCGAGGGCCCTGGCCGGCGTGGAGAAGAGCGTCGAGTCGATCATGGTCCGCTGAGCGAGGATGCCCGAGGTCGACCCGACCCCCGCGTCCATCCCCTGCGGCCTGTGCGAGGCCGTGGCGCGGGCCGAGGACCGCGACGCGCTGCTGACGGTGCTGGCCGAGGGGCTCACCGGCGAGCTGGGGGCGCGCGCGTGCCTGATCCGCCTGCTCAACCAGGAGCTCACCGAGCTGCACCCCGGCGCCTGGTACGGCGTCGACGACGCCGCCGTGGCGGCGATGCCGCGCGGCCTCGACGACAACGTCGTGGACGCCTCGGCGCTGGCGCAGCAGCGGATCATCGAGGTCGTGGACACCCGCCGCGACCGGCGCTGGCGGGACCTGCCGCTGGCCCGCCAGGACGGGCTGGTCGCGGTGATGGCCGCGCCCCTGTGCGTCAGCGAGCGGTGCGTGGGGACGCTGCACGTCTACTTCGACTCGCCCCACGAGTACACCGGGGGCGAGCGGGCCCTGATGCGCTCCATCGGCGCCCAGGCGGCCGTCGCGCTGTGGCGGATGCAGCTGCAGCGCCAGGCGGAGGCCGTCGCCGAGATCAGCCGCGACATCAGCGGCAGCCTGGAGGAGGGCACGGTGCTGGCCGGCGTCGTGCGCCACGCCGCCGAGGTGCTGTCGTTCAAGGCGTCGGCGATCCGGCTGCTGGACGACGAGGGCGAGCGCCTCGAGGAGCGCGCCCACCACGGGCTCAGCGAGCGGTACGTGCGCAAGGGGCCGGTGGAGCCGCGGCACAGTCCGGTGGACCGCGCGGTCCTGGAGGGCCGCACGGTGGTGGTCTCCGAGGAGGAGTTCGACGAGCAGCTGGCGTACCCCGAGGAGGCGCGGCGCGAGGGGATCCGCTCGATCCTGTGCCTGCCGCTGCGGGTCAAGGACCGGCCCGTCGGCGTGCTGCGCGTGTACACCGCGTCCCCCCACCGCTTCGACCGCTCCGAGGTCCAGTTCCTCGAGACGCTGGCCAACCACGGGGCGGTGGCGATCGAGAACGCGCGCCTGTTCGAGCACCTGCGGCGGGACTACCAGGACCTCACCCGGGCGGTGTGGCGCTGGTACGACTGGGGCGAGCGACCGCCCCGGCTGTGATCGGGACGCGGGGCCGCCCGCGAGACGAGGAGGGACTTGGAGGGACCCGGCGATCGCTGGCTGATCGGCCGCGACCAGCTCGACGCCGCGATGGGCGACGCCCTCGCGACGCGCGAGGTGGTGGCACCGGTGGCCGTGCGCGGCGGGTTCCAGTTCCTCGCCGTGGACGATCCGGGCGACATCGCCTGGGACCACACCACCACGACCTTGCCCGCCGCGAAGGTGCTGTACCGCCCGCGGGAGGACCTGCACGAGCTGCGGCGGGGCGTCGACGCCTGGAGCGCCGAGGAGATCGTCCCGGCGCCGCGGCCGCGGCTGCTGGTGGGGGTCCACCCCTGCGACCTGCACGGGATCCTGGTGCTCGACCGCACCCTGCTGCACGCCGGCGCGGAGGACCCGCGCTACCGGGCGGCGCGGCGCGACACCGTGATCGTCGGGCTCAACTGCCAGCAGGTGGGGCCCAGCTGCTTCTGCGCCTCGTTCGGCACCGGCCCGTTCTTCCACGGCTGGATGGGGCAGGGCCCCCCCGACGGCTGCGACCTGCTGCTCACCGATCTGGGCGGACGGTACCTGGCCGAGCCGTTCACCGCGGCGGGGCGGGAGCTGCTCCCGGCGGAGGGGCCCGAGCCGGCCGGGGACGAGCACCTCGAGGACGCGCGCGACCGCGAGGCCGGGGCGCTGGATCGCTTCCGCAAGGTGCTGGACACGCGCCACCTCCCCGAGCTGCTGATGGACCACCTGGACCACCCGGTGTGGGCCCGCGTCGCCGACCTGCGCTGCCTGTCGTGCACCAACTGCACGATGGTCTGCCCCACCTGCTTCTGCTACGACGTGTCCGAGGAGCTGGACATCGACCTCGGGGGCGGGGTCCGCTTCCGGCGCTGGGACTCCTGCCAGGACCAGCACTTCGCGCGCGTCCACTTCGGGAACTACCGCGGCTCGCGCGCCGCACGGCTTCGGCAGTTCGTGTGCCACAAGCTGAGCTACTGGGTCCAGCAACACGGCTGCTACGGGTGCGTCGGCTGCGGCCGCTGCATGTCGTGGTGCCCGACCCACATCGATCTCGCCGAGATCGCCACGGAGATCCGAAGGGACGCGGCCCAGCGATGACGGACCCGATGACCCCCCGGACCGCGACCGTCGCCGCGGTGGCCGAGCAGCACCCCGGCACCGTCACGCTGACCCTCGAGCTGCCCGGCCCGGAGCTGGCCGAGGCGTACCAGCCGGGGCAGTTCAACATGCTGGGGCTGCCCGGCTTCGGCGAGGCCCCGGTGGCGTTCGACTCGCTGCCCACCGCCACCGTGGGCCACCACACCGTGCGGTCCGCCGGCCGCGTGACGCGGGCGCTGGCACGGCTGCGGCCGGGGGACGCCGTGCAGCTGCGCGGGCCGTTCGGCACCGGCTGGCCGCTGTCCAGGCTGCAGGGCAGCGACGTGGTGGTGATCATGGGGGGGATGGGGGTGATCCCGCTGCGGCCGCTGGTGCAGCGCATGCTGGAGCGGCGGTACCGGTACGGGGACCTGCTGGTGCTGTACGGGGCCCGCGAGCCGGACCAGATGCTGTTCCGCGACGAGGTGCTGGCGTGGGGCGAGGAGCCCGGGGTGCGGGTGCGGCTGATCGTCGACGAGGCGCAGCCCGGCAGCGGCTGGGAGCACGCCGTGGGCGTCGTCACGGACCTGCTCGAGCACCCGTCGCGCGGCGTGCCCGCGGACCTCGGGCTGGTGTGCGGACCGGAGCTGATGATGCGCTTCGCCGTGCGCGAGCTGCTGGTGCGCGGGATGCTGCCGGGCCGCGTGTACCTGTCGCTGGAGCGGCACATGAAGTGCGGGATCGGCCACTGCGGCCACTGCCAGATCGGGCCCCACTACCTGTGCCGGGACGGCCCGGTGCTGCCCTACAGCAGGCTGCGCCGCCTGCCCGACACGATGCTGTGAGGCGGCGGGGACGACGGGGAGACGGAGAACGGCGGGAGACGAGATGGCTGCACCGCGGGTCGGGATCTTCAAGTACAGCTGCTGCGCCGGGTGCCAGTTCCAGCTGATCTTCTTCCAGCGGCAGCTGCTGGAGCTGCTCGGTGCGGTGGAGATCGTCTACGGGAGGATGGAGACCGACCGGGACGAGGCGGACGGTCCCTTCGACCTGGCGCTGGTCGAGGGCGCGATCACCGAGTCGTGGCAGGCCGACGAGCTCAAGCGGGTCCGCGCCCGCGCGCGGCTGCTGGTGCCGATCGGCTCCTGCGCGGTCAACGGCGGCATCCCCGCGATCAAGAACCGCACCAGCGAGCACGAGGTGCAGCGCCGCGTCTACGGCGACCTGGGGCCGGTGCACTCGATGCGCGCGGCGCCGGTGCACCACTACGTGCGGGTGGACGAGGTGCTGCGCGGCTGTCCGGCGGGGGAGCGCGACCTGGCCGAGCTGGTGGTGTCGCTGCTGCTGGACCGCCAGCCGCGGATGACGGACCAGTGCGTGTGCGTCGAGTGCAAGGCGCGGGGCAACACCTGCATCCTGGTGGCCGAGGGCGAGCCGTGCATGGGGCCGGTGACCGCCGGCGGGTGCGGGGCGCTGTGCCCGTCGAACCACCGGGCGTGCTACGCCTGCTGGGGGCCGCTGCCGGGGGCCAACGGCCCGGCCCTGGCGCGGCAGTTCGAGCGCCTGGGGCTTCCGCCGGACCACATCGTGAGGCGGTTCAGCCTGTTCGGCTACCCGATCCTGGAGTTCCAGCAGGCCGCCGACCTGTACCGCGACCGGGGGACGGGCTGATGGGCGTGCGGACCGTCGAGGTGGACTACCTCACCCGGGTCGAGGGCGAGACCGCGATCCGCGTGCGGGTGCCCGAGCGGGGGACGCCGGACATCGAGCTGCGGATCTTCGAGCCACCGCGGTTCTTCGAGGGCTTCCTGGTGGGGCGCCGGTACGACGAGGTGGGCGACGTCGTGGCGCGGATCTGCGGGATCTGCCCGGTGTCGCACATGACCACCGCGATCCGCGCCGTGGAGAAGGCCACCGGCATCGAGCCCAGCGCGCAGACGCGTGCCCTGCGGCGGATCGCCAGCGCCGCGCAGATCGCGGCGAGCCACCTGGTGCACCTGGTGGCGCTGGTGCTCCCGGACCACGCGGACTGCGCGGGGCTGCCCGAGCTGGTGGAGCGGCGGCCCGCCGAGGTGGACCGGCTGGTGCGCCTGCGGGCGGCGGTCAACGACCTGACCGCGACGGTGGGCGGCGGGCGCGCGCTGCACCCGGTGGGGCTCGTGCCCGGGGGCTTCACGCGGGTGCCCACCGCGGAGCAGCTCGGGGCGATCCGGGAGCGGCTGATCTCGCTGCGGCCCGACGTGGAGGCGCTGACCGAGATGGTCGCGACGCTGGCGGTCCCCGACCTGCGGCGCGCGCGGACGTTCCTCGCCCTCGCCGGGGGCGAGGACGGCGACGGGCGGGCGTGGGCGTCGTTCAACCGGGGTGTGGTGCGCTCCAGTGGCGGGCTGCGGGTGGACGAGGACCGCTACGAGGAGGCCATCGAGGAGGTCCAGGTCCCCCACGCGATGGCGCTGCGGCTGCGGTTGCGCGGCGGCGAGGCGCCGATGGTCGGGGCGCTGGCGCGGCTGAACCTGGGCCACGAGCGCCTGCCGCCGCGGGTGCGGGACCTGGCCGGGCATGTCGGCCTGGCGCCGCCGGAGCCCAACCCGTACCGCAACAACCTGGCCCAGGCGGTGGAGATCGCCCACTGCTTCGAGCTGTGCATCGACGAGATCGCCGAGCTCGCGCCCCGCCCCGAGGAGCCGGCGCGCCCGACCCGCGGCGGTCGAGGCGCCGCCCTCACCGAGGCCCCCCGCGGCCTGCTGTACCACGCGTACGAGGTGGATCGGCGGGGGGTCGTGCGGCACGCGCGGATCATCACGCCGACGGTGCACAACTTCGCCTGCCTCGAGGACGACCTGCGGGCGCTGGTGGCGCAGCAGCTGGAGGCCGGGGCCGGCGACGCCGAGCTCCGCCGCCGCTGCGAGATGCTGGTGCGGGCCTACGACCCGTGCTTCTCGTGCTCGGTGCACTGATCGGACGGGAGGAGGGATCGGGAAGCCGGGGATCATCGCCGGCGTGATCCCCGTCGTGGTCGTGATCGCCGCGTCCGTCAGTCCCCCACCGACAGCGTCTTCTTCATCCAGTCGAGGTCGAGCCGGTAGGGCTTGTCGATGAACGCCTGGGGATGTTCGACGACCTCCTCGAGGTGGGCCTGCTTGCAGGTCCAGCTCCGGTCCGCGTCGGCCTTGCCCTGAGCGACGAGCTCGAGCCCGCCGCCGGCGAACCGCACGGTGAACCAGTGGTGGGGATGCTCGCGGTCCTCCTCGTACAGGCCCACGGCGATGCTGGTGTCGTCCAGGAGCTTCTCGCCCGCCGCCAGGATCGCCTTGTACGGCTGGTCGTCCCGGTGTTCCCGCAGTGCGCGGTTGACGATCTGGACGTACTCGGTGGAGAGGGCCTCGGGGGTCAGCTGCTGGGCATCGGGCATGGTCTTCCTCCTGGGTTGGTCTGTGTTCGACCGACCGGGTCGGTCCGGAGCGAGCGATGCGCCATCGGGGGATCCCCGAAAGCCACCGGCCACGCCCCTCTGGGCGCCTCCCTCGCCGGCGGCGTGGGCCCCCTGGCCGGCCAGACCGCGGGCCCGTGCCGGCGTTTCCGCCGCTGTCCCGTGAACCCCGCCGCCCGGGCTCGCGTTCTGCCGCACGGCCAGAGAAGCGCGAGGGCAGGTGCCTGGCCCCATGGGCGACCCATGGTTGGCCCCACGGAGTGGCCCCGGAGGCCCCGATGGACCGAGCCGGCCCCGGCCCTCATGTCCCGGGACACGACCTTCGAGAGGAGATGCCTACGATGAGCGAGTCCATGACGATCGAGTTCCCCGGAGACAAGCGGGTCCGAGCGACGCTCGCCGACACGGTGGTGGAGACCGACCAGTCACCGGAGGACGGCGGCGACGGCTCGGCGCCGGAGCCCTACGTGCACTTCCTGAGCTCCATCGGGACCTGTGCCGGGGTCTACGTGCTGGGCTTCTGCCAGTCCCGTGACATCCCGACCGAGGGGATCCGGCTCGAGCAGCGGATGCACTGGGACCGCGACGGGCACCTGGAGCAGGTCGAGCTCGACATCGAGGTCCCCGACTCGTTCCCGGAGAAGTACCACGAGGCGCTGGTCCGTGCGGTGGACCAGTGCGCGGTCAAGAAGGCTCTCCAGGCGCCCCCGGAGTTCGAGATCCGGACGCGCGTGGCGGGGTCGGCCGGGGCGTGAGCCCGGGGGTGGTGGACACGGAGAGCGGGGCCGTCGGGCCCCACGGTCAGCGAGTGCTCGTCGCTGGCGACGGGGATCCCGGCGTCGTCGGTGGTGGGACGGCGGTCGTCGTGGCTCAAGGCGTCACTCCTCTCCTGGGCTCGGGCTGGATCGTCGCGAGGCGCACCGACCGCGGTGCCGGTGCGCCGCCGTGCCCGCTTCCTAGGGTGATCCCGCGGGCCCACCCACCGGAGGCTCGCCCAGTAAGGGGTGGAGGCGGGCCCCAGGCGTCAGGGCCAGCTCGGGCGCTCCCTCGGGGCGGATCTCGCGGTGGCCTCGGGGATTCCATGAAATCGCGCCCGAGGCCCGAGAACCGGCCGGGGGGAGGCTTGACCGTCCCCCGTCCCCGTCTAGCCGGGGGCTGGCGGTGCGGGGCAATGGCGCCCTGGGCACCGGATCGAAAGGGAGGAACACCATGAAGAAGCGGAACATCGTCCTGATGGCCTTCGGCGCTGCCTTGCTGTCCGGGAGCGTGGCGCTCGTCGCGTCCGGCAAGGCGGAGAAGAACCCCTACCTGCAGCCGGACGAGACCTGGATCAGCCTCAGCGGCAAGGTCGCCGACACCCAGCGGAGGACCTTCACGCTGGACTACGGCGAGGGGGTGGTCACCGTCGAGATGGACGACTGGGACTGGTACAACGAGAACGCCAACGTGCTCGAGGGGGACAAGGTCACGGTCTACGGCCGGGTCGACGACGACCTCTTCGAGACCACCAGCATCGAGGCCAGCAGCGTCTACGTCGAGAACCTCGGCACCTACTTCTACGCCAGCGCCGCCGACGAGGAGTACGACGACGACTACGACTACTGGGTCACCTACGCCCCGATCGTCATCGGCGATCTCGTGGTCCGCGGCAAGGTCACCAGCGTGGACGGCCGGGAGTTCACCATCGACACCGACGGCTCCCAGATGCGGGTGGACACCATCCAGATGTCCTACAACCCGCTGGACGCCGTCGGCTACCAGAGGATCGACGTGGGCGACTACGTCAGCGTCCACGGCCGGATGGACTACGACTACTGGGAGAAGCGCGAGCTGATGGCCGACTCGGTGATCACCCTCGCGGACGACTGATCGGACGGAGCGTGCCGCGATGACGCTGGAGTTCGACAAGCGGACCGACGGGCGGCGGCTGACGGTCGTGGCGACCGCAGTCGCCGCCGTCGAGGAGCACCCCGAGGGGTGCGACATCCACACCCTGGACGGCCGGGCGCTTCCGGTTGCCGAGCCTTACGGCGACGTGTGCCGGCGGCTCGATGCCGCGCTGGCGTCCCGGACCCGTTGAGGGATCGAGAGGGAGGAACATGGAGACGATCAAGTACGCACTCGTGGGGATCGGCGCAGGCCTGCTGCTCGCGGCCTCGGCGGCCTGCAACGGCAAGTCGGAGCCGACCCAGACGAACCCCTACCTGCAGCCGGACGAGACCTGGATCAGCCTCTCCGGCAAGGCCGTGGACACGCGGCCGGACGGCTTCGTGCTGGACTACGGCGAGGGGGTGGTCACCGTCGAGATGGACGACTGGGACTGGTACGACGAGAGCGCCAAGGTGCTCGAGGGCGACGAGGTCACGGTCTACGGCCGGGTCGACGACGACACCTTCGAGACGACCAGCATCGAGGCCAGCAGCGTCTACGTCGAGAGCCTCGGGACCTACTTCTTCGCCAGCGCGGCCGACGAGGAGGATCTCGACGACCACGTCCACCACTACTGGCTCCACGTCCACCCCGTCGCCGTCGGCGACCTCGTCGTCCGCGGCCGGGTCACCAGCGTGGACGGCCGGGAGTTCACCATCGACGACGGGGTCCGCCAGCTGACAGTCGACACCATCGGGATGAGCTACAACCCGCTGGACGACATCGGCTACCAGCGGATCGACGTGGGCGACTACGTCAGCGTCCGCGGCAACATCGACGTGGACGCCTGGGAGGAGGCCGAGCTGATGGCCGACTCCGTCACCACCCTCCACGACGACTGACAGGTCCGCCGGAAATATCTAGATGATATCACACGCCAAGTCATCAGT
>CAZOYV010000003.1:0-49086 GCA_964584075.1 uncultured Rickettsiales bacterium
GCCTATCTCTTCCACACCCGTCTGCTGCGCGTGACCCCGGCGCTGCGCGAGCGCACCAGGTGGGCCGCCACGAGCTCGTCGAGGGCCTCGTGCTCCGCGGGCCCCAGCCCCGACGCACCCCGGGCCACGCTGCGCTCCACCGGGCGACCGGCGACGGCCACCACCTCCAGCAGGCGGCGCGCGGGAGCCGGCAGCCGCGAGAACCGCCAGTCGAGCACCTCGCGCACGCTGGTGGCGCCGGGCCGGCTCGTGCCGGGAGGGGATCCGGCCCGCTCGAGGGCGTCACGCTCCGTCCGGTAGCGTGCCAGCTCGACGATGAAGAACGGGTCGCCGCCGGCCTCGCGGGCCACGTGCCGGGCAGCGTCGCCGGCGTCCTCGATCAGGGTCGCGGCCAGCGCGCGGCCCTCCTCGGCGGTGAGCGCCCCGACCGGCACCTCGCGCAGCTCGGCGGCGCACCCGGGCCCGGCCAGCCAGGGCAGGACCTCCGCGAGGCACGGGCTGCTGTCGGCGTCCGCGCTGCGATAGGCCACGATCAGCAGCAGCGGAGGGGGCGCAGGCGGGCGCAGCAGCTCCCGCAGCAGCGCCGCGCTGTCCATGTCCCCCCACTGCAGGTCGTCGACGAACAGCACCAGCGGGCGGCGCGCGGCCAGCGCTCCCAGCAGCCGACGCAGCGCCTCGAACGCCACCCGGCGCAGCTGGGCCGCGTCCGGGATCTCCGCGCCCCCGCGGACCGCCGCGGCAACGGCCTCGACCCGCTCCAGCACGGGGAACAGCCGCGCCAGCGCGCCGATGCCGTCGGGCAGCAGGGGCGCCAGCTCGTCGCGGGACCGCCCCCGGAGCTCCCGCGCCAGCGCGTCGACCAGGCCGTCGAACGCCTTGAACGGGACCGTCTCGCGCTCGAAGCAGCGCCCGCGGAGCACCAGCGCATCCGGCCCCGAGCGGCCCACCGCATCGAGGAACGCCAGCGCCGTGGCCGTCTTGCCGATCCCGGGGACGCCGTGCACGCCCGCCACCACGGCCCGGCCACCGCGCGCCACGGCGAAGGCCTCGTGCAGCCGCCGCAGCTGTCCGGCGCGCCCCACGAACGAGCCCGCCCGCGATCCCAGCCTGGCCCGCGCCGGGGACGAGACCCCGAGCCGCCGCAGGATCACCTCGCCCACCGGCCGGCGCTCCGGCTCCGTGCGCAGCAGCTCGACGCACAGCTGCTCCAGGTCCCCGGGCACGCCCCGCGCGAGCTCCGACGGCGCCTGCGGAGCGGCGAACTGCTTGGCCCCCAGGACCGCCATCTTCTGCCCGACGAACGGCGGCCGCCCGGTGAGCGCCTCGAACAGCATCACCCCCACGGTGTACCAGTCGCTCGCGGGCGTCAGCGGCAGCCCCCCGGCCTGCTCCGGCGACATGTACGACACGGTCCCGGAGATGTTGCCCTCCGGATCGACGAAGGGCCGCTCCGGGCGGGCCTCGACCATCAGCCCGAAGTCGAGGATCACCACCCGCCCCTCCGCGGTGACCAGCACGTTGGAGGGCTTGAGATCCCGGTGCAGCCTGCCCGCGCCATGGATCGCGTGGACCCCCTCGGCCAGCTGGCGCAGCGCCCGTCGCAGGCGGCCCTCGTCCAGCAGCGCCTCCGGCAGGCCCGATCCCGGGTCCCCGGCGGAGCGGCCCTCGTCCACCGGAGCCCAGTCCACCGGCCGCGTCAAGGGGCCCGGCGCGGTGGATCGCGAGGTCCGGACCCGGCTCAGCGTCGCCCAGTCCTCGTACAGCCCGGGCCGCACGTACTCCAGGAAGTCGACCCCGTCGACGAGCTCCATCGAGAAGAACCACAGATCCCCGTCGGCGACCAGCTCGTGCAGGCGGATCAGGTTGGGGTGGAGCACGTCGGCCAGCGCGCGGAACTCGCGCTTGAACCAGTACAGCGCGGTGGCGTCCATCTGCCGCAGCGTCTTCAGCGCGACGCGCTGCCCGCGCTCGCGGTCGCGGGCCTCGTAGACCACCCCCATGCCCCCCGCGCCCAGCCGGCGGGCGACGGAGAACCGGTCGGACGCGAGGCGCTCCTCGAACGTCGATCCCATCCCGTTCACCACGAATTCACCTCGACACCGTGGCATTCGTCGGGGATTGCCCGCAAGATCACTCGACCATGACGATCCGAAACCTCGACGTGTTGTTCGATCCGCGGTCCATCGCCCTGATCGGCGCCAGCGCGCGCGCCGGCTCGGTGGGCTCGTTCCTGGCCAAGAACCTGTTCCACACCGGGTTCGAGGGGCCGATCATGCCGGTCAACCCCAAGTACCAGGCGGTGGAGGGGGTCCTGACCTATCCGGACGTGGCCAGCCTGCCGGTGGTCCCGGACCTGGCGGTGATCGCGACGCCGCCGCAGACGATCCCGCGGTTCATCCACGAGCTCGGGGCGCGCGGGACCAAGGCCGCGGTGGTGATCACGGCCGGGTTCGGCGAGGGCGGCGACGAGGCCGGCGAGGCGCTCAAGCAGGAGATGCTGGACGCCGCGCGGCCCCACCTGCTGCGGGTCGTGGGCCCCAACTGCGTGGGGATCCTGCTGCCGCCCAAGGGCATCAACGCCTCGTTCGCGCACCTGTCGCCGCTGCCCGGCGACATCGCGTTCGCGACCCAGTCGGGGGCGATGATCACGGCCGTGGCGGACTGGGCCACGCCGCGCGGGATCGGGTTCTCGCACCTGCTGTCGCTGGGCGACATGTCCGACGTCGACTTCGGCGACACGCTGGACTTCCTGGCCACCGACCCGGGCACGCGGGCGATCCTGCTGTACGTCGAGACGGTGCGCCACGCGCGCAAGTTCATGTCGGCGGCGCGGCGGGCCTCGCGGGCCAAGCCGGTGATCGTGGTCAAGTCCGGGCGCAGCGCGGCGGGGGCCGCCGCGGCGGTGTCGCACACCGGCTCGCTGGCGGGCTCCGACCAGGTCTACGACGCCGCGTTCCGGCGCTCCGGGATGCTGCGGGTGTACGACCTCGACGAGCTGTTCGACGCGGTGGAGACGCTGGCGATGGCGCAGCAGCCGGAGGGGGATCGGCTGGCGATCCTGACCAACGGCGGCGGGATCGGGGTGCTCTCGGCGGACGCGCTGGAGGAGCAGGGCGGGCGGCTCGCCGAGCTGTCCGCGGAGACGATGGCGCGGCTGAACGAGGCGCTGCCCTCGACGTGGTCCCACGGCAACCCGGTGGACATCATCGGCGACGCCCCGCCGACGCGCTACTGCGCGGCGCTGGAGGCCCTGCTGGAGGAGCCGGGGGCCGACGGCGTGCTGGTGCTCAACGTGCCCAGCGCGGTGACGTCGAGCACCGACGCGGCGTTCCACGTGGCCCAGCTGGCGGTGGACCAGCCCAGGTGCGTGATGACCAGCTGGGTCGGGGTCGAGACCCCCCGCGACGCGCGGCGGATCTTCAGCGAGCACCACATCCCGACCTACGACACGCCCAGCGACGCGGTGCGGGCGTTCATGCAGCTGGTGCGCTACCGCCGGGTCCAGCAGATGCTGACCGAGACGCCGCCCAGCGTCGCCACCGAGTTCTCGCCGGACACGGAGCGCGCCCGGGCGGTGATCCGCGGCGCGCTGGCCGACGGCATCGACGTGCTCACCGAGCCCCAGGCCAAGGAGCTGCTGCGGGCCTACGAGATCCCGACGGTGCCCACCCGGGTCGCGGCCGACGCCGACGAGGCGGCGCGCATCGCCGCGGAGCTGGGCTCGGCGGTGGCGGTCAAGATCCTGTCGCCGGACATCACCCACAAGAGCGACGTCGGCGGCGTCAAGCTCGACCTGGCGACCCCCCAGGCGGTCAAGGAGATCGCGTCGGAGATGGCGGCCCGGATCGTCGCCGCCCACCCCGAGGCGCGGATCGACGGCTTCACGGTCTCGCCGATGGTGCGGCGCCCGGGGGCCTACGAGCTGATCGTCGGGATGGTCGAGGACGTCCAGTTCGGGCCCTACGTGCTGTTCGGCCACGGCGGCACGGCGGTGGAGGTGATCGAGGACACCGCGATCGCGCTGCCGCCGCTGAACACGAACCTGGCCCGCGACGTGATCCGCCGCACGCGGATCTACCGGCAGCTGCGGGGCTTCCGCGACCGGCCGCCCGTCGACCTGGACGCCGTCGCGCTGACGCTGATGAAGGTCTCGCAGCTGGTGGTCGACATCCCCGAGGTGGTGGAGCTGGACATCAACCCGCTGCTGGCCGACGACTTCGGGGTGCTGGCGCTGGACGCCCGCGTGGCGGTCCGCGCCACCGACCGCCCGGCCTCGGCGCGGCTGGCGATCCGGCCCTACCCCAAGGAGCTGGAGCAGGAGGTCGAGGCCAGCGACGGGCGCCGCTTCCTGGTGCGGCCGATCTCGCCCGAGGACGAGCCGGCGCTGGTCGACCTGTTCACCAAGCTGACCCCCGAGGAGGTCCGGATGCGGTTCCGCGAGCCGCTGGCCGAGCTGCCGCGCTCGATGTCGGCCCGGCTGTCCCAGCTGGACTACGACCGCGAGATGGGGCTGGCGCTGTGCGACCGCGGCACCGCCCCGGGTGGCTCGGAGATCTACGGTGTGGCGCGGTTCTGGGCCGATCCGGACCTCGAGCGCGCCGAGAGCGCGATCGTGGTGCGCAGCGACGTGGCCGGCCTGGGGATCGGCTCGCGGCTGCTGCAGCAGCTGATCGACTACGCCCGCCTGCGAGGGATCCGCGAGCTGTACGCCGACACGCTGCCGGACAACGAGCGGATCCTGAAGCTGGTGGAGGGGCTCGGGTTCGTGCGCCAGGACAGCCCGGCGGGCCCGGCGCTGGTCCGGGTGACGCTCGCGCTGTGAGAAACCTGTGTCCAGCTGGCGAGTGCGGTCCGGCGCACCGGCGCGTCCGTCATGGACGCGCGAGAGCGCGGAGGGCGCCCGTCCGGGGCGCGGAGCGCGCAGAGGAGGAGATGACCGCTCCCCGCATCAGCGTCGTGATGCCGGTGTTCGACGCCGGCGTCCACCTCCGCGCCGCGCTGCGCAGCATCCTCGAGCAGTCCCTGTCCGACCTCGAGCTGATCGCGGTGGACGACGGCTCCACCGACGACAGCGCCGCGATCCTGGCGGAGGTCGGGGACCCCCGGCTGCGGGTCGTCCGCCAGCCCCACGCCGGGATGGTCGCGGCGCTCAACCGCGGCCTGGCGCTGGCCCGCGGCGGGTACGTCGCCCGGATGGACGCCGACGATCTGAGCCTCCCCGGGCGCCTGGCGCTCCAGGCACGGTTCCTCGACCGCCACCCGGGCGTGGCGCTGGTCGGCGGGCGCTTCGCCCACATCGACGAGGACGGCCGGCGGCTCAACGAGGCCGTCGCCGTGCCGCGCGGCCACGAGGGCATCGCCTGGGCGATGCTGCGCGGCCGGCTGGGGGTGCTCCACGCCACCGCGATGGCGCGCCGCGAGGTGCTGCAGGAGTTGGGGGGCTACGACCCCGACTTCGCCCACAGCGAGGACGTCGAGCTGTTCGCGCGCATGATCCCGCGCTTCCGGCTGGCCAACGTCGCCGAGGTCGTCTACCTGTGGCGGATCCGCCGCGGCTCGATCTGCAGCGCCCGGGTGGCGCGCCAGCGGGACCACGAGGCCCAGGTCCGGCGGATGCTGTGGCGCGCGGTGCTGACCGGGCGCGACGACCCGTCCCCGCGCGCGCGCCGCCGGGCCCGGGAGCGCAGCGCCGGCGACGGCCGCCGGCCGCCGGCGCGCACCGCCGAGGCGAGCTACCGCGTGCGCCTCGGCTACGCGCTGCTCGCCGGACGGCGGTGGCGCGAGGCGCGGACGGAGTTTCGCCGCGCGGTGGCGCTGGACCCGCGCCAGCCCGCGGCCCTCCGCGGGTGGCTGCGCGCCGCGCTGGGACGACCGGCGGAGCGCGCGCTGCGCCGGACCGGCGTCGCTTGACCGTCGCCTCCGCCACCGCCCAAGATCCAGGCGTGAGCAAGCCGCTGCGGGTCGGGCTCGACGTGCGGATGGCCCGGTCCTCGGGCATCGGGACCTACCTGCGTGCCCTGCGCGACCGGCTCCGCGCGGACCCCGGCGTGGCGCTCCGCGAGGTCGACGCCGGGGTCCCGATCTACACGCTCCGCGAGCAGCTCGCGCTCCCGGGGCGGGCCCGGGCCCTCGACCTGTTCCACGCCCCGCACTACAACGCGCCGCTGGCGGCGCCGTGCCCCCTCGTGGTCACGATCCACGACCTGGCCCACCTGGTGTTCCCGGCGATGTTCCCCGAGCCGGCGGCCCGGGCCTACGCCCACGCGATGTTCCGCGCCGCGGTGGCCCGCGCCCGCCGGCTGATCGCGGTCAGCGCCTTCACGCGCGACGAGCTGCGGCGCGTGCTCGGCGTCGATCCCGGCCGCGTGACGGTGATCCACCACGGGCTCGATCCACGCTGGAGCCCCGGCGCGCCCACCGCGGCGGAGCGTCGCGGGCTGCGCCGGCTCGGCGTCGGGGAGCGCTACGTGCTGTACGTCGGCAACGTCAAGCCGCACAAGAACGTGCTGGGCCTGGTCGAGGCGTTCGGCGCGCTGACCGGCCGCCGCGAGCAGCTGGTGATCGCGGGGCAGCGCGCCGCCTTCCGCCACGGCGTCGACGACCTCGCGGGCGCGCTGCGGCGCAGCCCGGCGCGGGACCGGATCGTCGCCACCGGGGCGCTCCCGTGCGATCGGATCCGGGCGCTGTACCGCGGCGCGACCGCGGTGGTGCTGCCCAGCCTGTACGAGGGCTTCGGCCTGCCGGTGCTCGAGGCGATGGCCTGCGGCGCGCCGGTGATCGCCAGCGACCGCGCCTCGATCCCCGAGGTCGCCGACGACGCGGCCGTGCTGCTCGACGCCACGGTGCCGGACCAGCTCGCGGCCGCCCTCGAGCGCGTCCTCGACGACGCGACGCTGCGGAGACGGCTGGCCGCGCGGGGCCTCCGGCGCGCCGCGCAGTTCTCCTGGACGCGCGCCGCGCAGGCGCACGTGGCGGTGTACCGGGAGGTCGTCGGAGAAAGGGGCTAGGCGCCTAGCGCAGCACGATCACGAAGCGCTCGTTCTCGAACTTGCCGGTGTTGTGCAGCGTGATCACGGTGCGCTGCTTGTCGGACGTGTCCACGGAGTAGTCCTGGTTCTTGCGGAACTTGTCGTTGGGCAGGATCTCCGCGCCCAGGATCGCGTTCTTGCCGAACGCGCTGGCGGCGAGGCGGATGGTGTCCTCGTCGCGCAGGTCGATGGAGTAGATGAACAGGTTCGGGTCGTAGTCCTTGAGCTTCTTGCCGCCGACCCGGACGACGCCGTCCTTGGCCAGGTTCGTCTGCGTGTCGACGTAGTAGTGCGCCGACTTCATCACCGTCTCCATCTCGATGTTCTCTTCCTCGAGGACATCGCGCTCCTCGACCACCGCGTCGTACTGCCGCTCGAGCTCCTCGAGCTCGGCGGTCAGCTCGTCGCGCTGGTGCTCGAGGACCTCGAGCTCGGACTGCAGGTGGGCGGCGAGATCCAGCGCCTCGTCCCGCTCGGAGGTGATCTTCTTCTCGTACTGGACGTTGAGGAAGTAGGGGCTGACCTTGGCGGTGCCCTGGGTCACGGACGTGCCGTAGACCCCGTCCTCGTAGAAGTTCCAGATCTCGTGACCCGGGACGATCCGATCCGTGATCAGCGCCTTCTCGATCGCCTTCTTGGCCTCCTCCTCGGACAGCCCGATCTCGTTGGTCAGGTAGTCCATCGCGATGGCGTAGTGCGAGTCGCCCCGCTTGACCGTCACCGGCATCGGCAGGCGGCCCTTGAGCTCCTCGATCTCGGCGCGCAGCTCGTCGATCTGCTCCTGGCGCTCGAGGAGGTCCTTGATCAGGCCCTCGTAGGAGACGTCCTCCTCGTTCTCGAGCTTGTTGCGCAGCATCTCCATCTCGGTCTGCGACAGCTCGATGCCCTTGAGCTTCTGGCCGGTGGCCTCCTCGTACTGCTGGGCGAGCTTGATGAACTCCGCCTGCTCGTCCTTGATCGCCCCCTCCTTGGCGGCGATCGCGTTGGCGTCCGCCATCTGCTTGCCGAGGGTCTCGGGGGTGTCCTCGGTGCTGACCCGCACGCCGGAGCCACCGTCCTCGGTCCCGTCCCCTCCACCACAACCGAACGCCATCAGCCCGGCGGCGACCACCGTCACGACGCTCGCGATCCAACCCAATCCGTGCATCCTGGGCATCGAATCGGCCCTCCCATACCGGCTCCCGTGCCGGCTTCGGTTCGGACGGAAGCATACCAGAATTCCAAAAAACCCCACGCGACCGGATGGCCCGCCACCGGCACCGTTTTTTCATTGACGAACTCGATGGCCCCCCGTATTTCTATGCCTCCGGTCTTCCCGCGGCCCCCTGGCCGTCCCATGACCAGCGGGTTCGCGGGTGGTACGGAGCCTGGATGCGGATCGGGTTCGTGGTGAACCGCCTCCGTGGTCTGCGGAGCACGTACACGACCACGCGACTGGCGGTCTCCGCGGCGCGCCGCGGTGTCCAGGTCCTGTTCATTGACGTTGGTGGCTTCACCCTGGATCCGGCCAACCGGCTGCTGGCCACGGCCCACCGCCTCGATCCCGGCGACGGGACCCCCGAGGCGCTGGTCGCCGCCGTCCGCCGCGACTCCTTGCCGCGGGGCGTGATCGATCTCGAGCAGCTCGACGGCCTGGTCCTGCGCAACAACCCGGTGCGGCGAACGGTGCTCGAGCTCGCCCGGATGCTGCGCGACCGCGGCGTGCGGGTGTGGAACGACCCGGACGGGCTGGCGGCGGGGGCGAGCAAGTTCGCCCTGGGCGATCTGCCGCCGGAGCTCAAGCCCCGCACGCTGATCACGCGTGACCGCAGGGCGCTCCGCGCGTTCTACCGGGAGCTGGACGGCCCCGCGGTGGTGAAGCCGATCCGGGGGTTCGGTGGACGCGCGGTGCTGCTGCTGCAGCCCGGCGAGGCCCCGCGGCTGGAGGCCTACACCGAGCGGCTGCGAGAGACGTCGGACGGGTACGTGGTGCTGCAGGAGTACCTCCCGGCGGCCGAACGAGGAGACAAGCGCATCCTGCTGGTCGAAGGCGAGCCGGTGGGTTGTTACGTCCGGATGAGGAAGGAGGGAGAGTTCCGGCACAACATCCACGTCGGGGGTCAGCCACACCCCGGCGCGCTGGACGAGGCGGATCGGGCGATCTGCCAGGCCCTCGCGGGACGCCTGCGGCGAGACGGCGTCTTCCTCGCGGGCCTCGACGTGATCGGACAGCGCGCCGTCGAGATCAACGTGGTGGCACCCGGTGGGGTGGCCAACATCGAGCGCACCACCGGGCGGTCCGTCGCGGACCCGATCGTGGAGCGGCTGATGAGGCAGAAGGAGCCAGAGGGGACATCGATCGACCCGGGGCGCACGCGACCGGGGTGGACCGGCACCGCAAGAGGGTGGTGACCGGCCCCGCAGGGACTGCAGGAGGACCACGGAGCGCCCCCCGTGGACTCGACTAGAGCTGGGCCGAGCACGAGCGACGTGCGGCAACGAGAGGTGCAAATGCCATCACCGAGGGCATACAGCAAGGACGAGGTTCTCGACATCGTGTTGCGCGGGGAGAGCCTGGAGGGGGCCGACCTGCGCGGGACCGACCTGTCCGGTGTGAACCTGGCCGGGACCAAGCTCCGCAACTCGAAGCTGGGAGACGCGAACCTGTTCCAGGCCAACCTCGTGGGCGCCGACCTGAGCAACGCGAGCCTGTGGCACGCCAACCTCAAGAACGCCAACCTGGACTTCGCCAACCTCGAGGGGGCCGATCTCGACTTCGCCAACCTGGACGGCGTGACGCTGCGCAACGCGCGGATCCGCAAGGCGACGTTCCCCACCAACAAGGTCTCGATGGACGACGTGTTCGAGTCGGTGTCGACCGGCAAGCGACTGTGCGTCAGCGCCGCGGCCTACGCCGACGACGAGCTGTACTAGTCCCCTGTCTCACTCTCCGTGGATCGCGTAGCGCCGCACCGAGCGGATGCCGGTGGCGTCCACCGCCTCGAGGCGCAGCGTCCGCGACCCCGGCTCCACCTCCAGCGTCTCGTGCAGCGGTAGCGTGCGCTGGGCCTTGCGGCCCTTGCCGGACTGGCCCACCACGCGGATCTTGTCCGCCTCGAGCCAGATCATCACCCGGTCCATCCCCTCCTCGTCGCGGGCCTGGGCCACGAGCGTCAGGGAGCCCCGGGCGGTCAGCGGCTGATCGTCCCCCTCGAGCACGATCTCGGGAGGCCGGTACCAGTCCTCGCGGAACGCCGGCTGGGCGGCGTCCACGTCGAGGCCGACCTCGGTGCTGAGCCCGTAGTCGGTGTCGTAGGCCCGCAGCGTCAGCCGCGTGCCGCCGCTGCCCGGCTGGAACAGGACCCGCAGCTGGGCCTCGTCGGCGGCGCCCGGCTCCAGGCTGCGCAGCTCCTGGTACCGCTCCTGGAGCTCGACCCCCTCGATCCCCGGGTTGACGAACGAGACGCGCACGCGGCCCGACGACACGGGGCCGTCGTTGCGGACCGACACGGCGAACGTCACCATCCGGCCGCCGCCCTCCTGCTCCTCCACCGCGGGCCGGACCTGCAGCGCGAACCGCGGCGTGTCGGTCCCGCGGGTGACGATCCGGGATCGCACCGGGCCGCCGAGCGGCCCGCCGTCGTCGAGCAGGTACACGTCGAGGTCGTCGAGGCGGGTCTGGATCCGCGCCGCGACCGAGACCGGGACCACCGCCGAGGCCGACTCCCCGGGCTCCAGATCGCCGATCACGAACGAGAGGTTGTCCATCGCCGGCAGCTCGCAGACGGTGCGGGCCCGCAGGTGTCGCAGGGGCCGATCCCGGCCGTTGGTCACGCGCAGCACCACGTCGCGCTCGACGCCGGCCTTGAGCTCGTCGACGTCGACCCGGACGTCGATCCCGTCGGGGGGGGCGGCGGCGTAGGCCGCGACGTCCCACTGCAGCCGCTCCGGGGAGGCGTCGACCCAGCTGGGCTCGCGGTCCTCCCACACGATGCCGTGGTCCACCATCGCCTGGCGCAGGCGCGCCCGCTGGGCGTCGGCCTCGGCGGTGACCACCGGGGTGGCCGCCGCGAGCAGCGAGGCGCGGTCGCGGCCCTCGGTGGCGGCGAGGACCCGCATCGCGAGCTCGACGGCCAGATCGGGGGTCCCGTTGGGGGCGCCGGCACGCCGGTAGCCGTCCCCCTCGGCGGTGGTGACGGGGTACGCGATGTGCAGCGCGGGCCGCGCGTTGAGCCCGCCCCGCGTGGGCGACCAGCGGCCGTGGACGGGCTGGGCGTAGGCCACGGGGTCGACCAGCACGTCCGGGAACGCGATCCCGTCGTCGCTGAAGTCCACCTCGCCGAGCGAGACGTCGGGGGTGATCCCGACCTCGCTGAGCCACACGTCGCGGGCCACGAGGTAGCGCGCCACCGTGATCTTCATCTGCAGCTGGTCGCGCAGCTCGTAGGGCTTCTGGACCGTGCCCTTGCCGAACGTCTGGGTCCCGATCACCACCGCGCGGTCGAGGAACTTGAGCCCACCGGCGAGGATCTCCGACCCCGAGGCGGTGTAGCCGTCGACGAGCACCACCACCGGCCACGGGGCGATGCTGTCGTCGACGCTGGCCTCGACGGTGTGCCGCAGGCCCGGGACCTTGCCGCCGTCGGCCCCCTCGGTGCGCAGGATCTCGCCCTCGTCGACGAAGTAGTTGACGATCCGCGAGGCGTGGAGCATCGAGCCGCCCTGGTTGCCGCGCAGGTCGATGATCACGCCGTCGAGCTCGCCGCCGGCCTCGTCGGCGTGGCGCATCAGCTTGGTCTGGAACTCGTCGGCGGTGTGCTGGCTGAAGTGGTCCAGCGCGAGCCACGCGTAGCGCTCCCGCAGCAGCCACGAGTCGATCGTCGGGAGCACCACCTGCTCGCGCACGATCGGGAACACCCGCCGGCCCTCCTCGCCTGGCCGACGCACGGTCAGGGTCACGGCGACGCCCTCGGGGCCACGGATCCGGTCGATCGCGTCGGCGACGCGCATGTTGACCGTCGAGACCCCGTCGATGTGCGTGATCACGTCGCCGGCGAGCAGGCCGACCCGCTCCGACGGGGTGTTCTCGTAGACCTTGACCACCGTCAGCACGCCGTTGCGCTGCCCGATCTTGGAGCCGATCCCGGACAGCGTGCCGCGGTAGCGGGCCTCGAAGTCGGCGATCTTGCGCTCGTCGATCACCCGGCAGTGGCGGTCCAGGGGCTGCAGCAGCCCCTCCAGCGCCAGCACCTCGAGATCGGGCAGCTCTCCCTCGCCGACCCGCGGCTGGTGGTGCGCCTCGACGAACGCCATCGCCTCGCGCATCCGGGCCACGAGCGCCTCGACGTCGGCGATGTCGCGGGTGGCGTAGGTCGCCTGGTGCTCGCCCACCGACAGCACGTAGGCCCCCCCGGCGTCGGGGCCGGTGACGAGCACCGCGTCGCCGGCGCGCTCCAGCCGCTGCAGACCGGCCCCGGCCAGCTCCTCGAGCACGACCTCCTCGGGACGCCAGTAGCGCTCGACCACCAGGTCGAGGCCCTTGCGCAGGACGTCGTCGGACGCCGGCTCGGCGCCGCGGGCGGTGCGGTCTCCGGGGAGCGCGAGGCACAGGACGATCAGCAGCAGCAGCGCGCCATGGCGTGGGGATCGCGGCATGACAGCAGAGGGTGGCATGGATCCAGCCCCCCCGCAATACGCGGCCCCGCGCGCGATTCCATCTGCTATGCTCCGTGCCCCCTCAGGTTCCCATCCGCTCGGCGAAGGAGGGCCGATGAACGCCGATCAGCTCGAGGCGCTGCTCCAGCGCGTCCGCCGCGGGGAGGTCGAGGTCGCCGACGCCCTCGCCGACCTGCGCGACCTGCCCTACGAGGACCTCGGGTTCGCCCGCGTCGACCACCACCGCGCGCTGCGCCAGGGGATGGGCGAGGTGATCTTCGGGCAGGGCAAGACCGTCGAGCAGGTCGCGCGCATCTTCGGCGCGCTGCGGGCGCACGGCCAGCCGGTGCTCGCCACCCGCGTCGACGGGGCGCAGGCAGACGCCGTGCGGCGATCGTTCCCCGACGTGGAGCACCACGGGGCGGCCCGCTGCCTGACGTGGAGCGACGGGCCGGTGCCGGTCACGGGCCGCGGCCCGGTGCTGATCGTCACCGCGGGGACCTCCGACCTGCCGGTCGCCGAGGAGGCGCTGGTCAGCGCCCGCCACCTGGGCAACGAGGCCGAGCTGATCTCCGACGTCGGGGTGGCCGGGATCCACCGGCTGCTCGACGCCCGCGAGCGGCTCGCGGCGGCCGCGGTGGTGATCGTCGTGGCGGGGATGGAGGGCGCGCTGGCCAGCGTGGTCGGGGGGCTGGTCCACCAGCCGGTGGTGGCGGTGCCGACCTCGGTGGGCTACGGCGCGTCGCTGGGCGGGCTGGCGGCGCTGCTGAGCATGCTCAACTCGTGCGCCACCGGGGTCACGGTGGTCAACATCGACAACGGCTTCGGCGCCGCCGCGGCGGCGACCCGGATGAACCGCCGCCCGCCGGAGGGCTCGCCGTGAGGACCGCCTACCTGGACTGCTTCAGCGGGATCAGCGGGGACATGACGCTCGGGGCGCTGGTGGACGCCGGCGTGCCGCTCGACGCGATCGCCGCGGCGGTCACGGCGCTGGACCTGCCCGGCTGGGAGCTGGCGCTGGACGAGGGGGCCCGCGACCCGCGGGTCGGCGGCACGCGGGTGCTGGTCCACGCCGAGGAGGAGGGCCACGTCCACCGCACGTTCCGCGAGATCCGAGCGATGATCGAGGCCGCGACGCTGCCCGGCGACGTGGCCCGGCGCGCCGTCGCGGTGTTCGCCCGGCTGGCCGAGGCCGAGGGCAAGGTCCACGGCCGCCCGCCGGACGAGGTCCACTTCCACGAGGTCGGCGCCGTCGACTCGATCGTCGACATCGTCGGGGCGGTGGCGGGCCTGCACCACCTGGGGATCGACCGCCTGGAGTGCGCCCCCCTGCCGCTGGGGGGCGGCACCGTGCGCTGCCGGCACGGCGTGATCCCGATCCCGGCGCCGGCCACGGTGGAGCTGCTGCGCGGCCTGCCGACGGTGCCCGGGGAGGAGCAGCGCGAGCTGGTGACGCCCACCGGCGCGGCGCTGGCCGGCACGCTGGCCGACGCGTTCGGGCCGCCGCCGCCGATGGTGCTCCGGGCGGTGGGCTACGGCCTGGGCAGCACCCGCGGCGAGGGCCTGCCCAACGCCCTGCGGCTGCTGGTCGGCGAGGCCCCCGGCGGCGAGGCGATCCCGCAGCACCGCGCCACGGTCCTCGAGGCCAACGTGGACGACCTGTCGCCCCAGTTTTTCGGCCCGCTGATCGAGCGGCTGCTCGAGGCCGGCGCGCTGGACGCGACCCTGACCCCGGTCCAGATGAAGAAGGGGCGGCCGGGAATCCTGGTGACGGTGTTGTGCTCCCCGCCCGACCGGGCGATCCTGGAGGAGCTGCTGTTCCGCGAGACGACGACCATCGGCGTGCGGCGCCACGACGTGTGGCGCAGCTGCCTCGAGCGCCGCAGCGAGACGGTCGAGACGCCCTACGGCGCGGTCCGGATCAAGATCGGCAGCGCGGGCGACACGGAGTTCAACCGGATGCCCGAGTTCGAGGACTGTCGCGCGGCGGCCGAGGCCCACGGGGTGACGCCGCTGCAGGTCCACCGGGCGGCCCTGGCGGCGGCGGGGGTCGGCCGCAGGGAGGATCGCTAGGCGTGGCGCGCTCCAGCGCGACGATCCTGCTGGTCGACGACGACAGCGCGTTCGTGCGCCAGGTGGTGGAGTGGTTCGCCCCCCACGAGCTGAGCGTGATGACGGCGGAGACGGCGGCGATCGCCCGCAACCTGTGCGAGGAGATGTCCCCCGACCTGGTGATCGCCGAGCTGATCCTGCCGGACGGCGAGCCCAGCGACCTGATCCGCGAGCTGCGGCGCACGCGCCAGGGCGCCAGCATCCCGATCATCGTCGTGACCGCCGACGAGGACGCCGGGCACGTCGAGGCGGCGTACAACGCCGGGGCCGACGACTGCATGCTCAAGCCGGTGACCGAGCCGGCCCTCCTGGCGCGCGTCCACGGGATGCTGCGGACGGCCCAGATCCGCGACCGGCTGGCCCAGCAGAGCCGCGAGATCTCGGTGCTGATCGATCTCGGCGGGCTGCTCGCGGCGGCGGCGGACCCGCGCAGCGTGCTGGAGTCGGCGGCCCAGCGGATCGCCTCGGTGATCCCGTTCTCGAGCTGCTCGATCGTGGTGCTCTCCGAGGACCGCCGGAGCGGCACCGTGGTCTCCGACACGCCCGACTCGACCGATCTGGACATCGACCTGGCGATCGAGGAGTTCCCGGCCCTCGCCGAGGTCGTCGCGGTGGGGCAGCCGCTGGTCCAGGAGGACGCCGATCACGACCCGCTGGAGGTCACGCTGACCCAGGACGACGAGGACAGCGAGGCCGAGTACGGCGGCTTCGCGATGTTCCCGTCGATCTACGAGGGCCGCGTCCAGGGGGTGGTGATCTCGCACCTGCCCCCCATCGCGCTGCCCGTCGACCAGAGCCAGATCCAGTTCGGGCAGCTGGCGGCACAGATCCTGTCCAGCCACCTGCACAAGGCGCGGCAGCTGGCGCGGCTGCACAGCGTGCCCTCGGGGGACGACGTCTCCGGCGCGCTGCACACCACGTCGGGCCAGGAGGACCTGGAGCGCCGCCGGCTGCTGGCCAACCTCGTGGAGCACTCCGCCGACGCGATCGTCGCCGCCGACATGGACGGCACGATCCTGATCTTCAACCGCTCGGCGGAGAAGATCTTCGGCTACGACCGCCTGGAGGTGATCGCCCGCGGCAGCGTCGACGACCTGTACCTGCCCGGCTGTGCCCGCGAGGTGATGCGGATCATGCGCAGCCCCGATCTGGGCGAGCCGGGGTACGTGCACAACCTCCAGACCGAGGCGCTGTCGGCCAGCGGCGAGATCATCCCGGTCAGCCTGTCGTCGGCGATCCTGTACGAGGGCGACGAGGAGGTCGCCACCGTCGGGATCTACCACGACCTGCGCCAGCGGCTGGCGCTGGAGACGCGGCTGCAGGAGATGGCGGCCCAGCTCGTCGAGTCGGAGAAGCAGGCGGCGCTGGCGGCGCTGGCGGGCACCGCGGCCCACGAGCTGAACCAGCCGCTGACGACGATCATGGGGCTGGTCGAGCTGCTGCAGATGACCGCCGAGGAGGGCACTCCGCTGGCGGAGCAGCTCGACCGCGTCTACGCCGAGACCGAGCGGATGAGCGGGATCGTGACCCGCATCGGCAAGATCACCAAGTTCACCACCACCCGCTACGTCGGCGAGACCGAGATCCTGGACTTGGACAAGTCGTCCGAGTAAATAAAGTCCCGGCCCGCGCGTCCATCGCTGCCAAGATGCGGCCGTCCCGAGGGGATCGCCGCGTCCCGGGAGGAGACCATGATCCGGCACCTGACGCTGCTGCTGCTGCTCGCCGCCTCGCTGATCGCCGCCCCCGCGGCCACCGCCGGGGAGAGCGCCGAGGACATCGTGCGCGCGTCCGCCGAGAAGCGCTACACGGGCAACTCGGTGCAGACGATGAAGCTGACCAAGACGACCAAGACCGGCGACGACGTCAAGACGATGGTGATGTCGACCCGGGTGGACGGCGACACGATCGCGGCCCACGGCATCTTCACCGAGCCCGAGGCCATGGCGGGCGTCCAGGTGCTGAGCCTCTCCAAGGACGGCGCCGCGACCCAGCGCTGGCTGTACATGCCGCTGGGGGACAGCCTCAACCCGATCGACAGCAGCCGTCGCACCGACCCGTTCATGGGCACCGACTTCAGCCACGAGGACCTGGAGCTCGGCGACCCCGACGCCGGGACCCACACCCTGCTGGAGGACGAGACGATCACCGTGGGCGGCGAGTCGATCGACTGCCACCACCTCGAGTCGGTCCCCGACGACGGGCTCACCACCGCGTACGGCAAGATCGAGACCTGGATCGAGAAGGGCAACCACGCCCCGCGCAGGGTCGACCTGTACGCCGTGGACGACCCGTCCAAGGTGTTCAAGCGGCTGACCTTCGAGGGCGTCGCCGTCGAGGGCGGCGCCGTGGTCACGACCAACATGTTGATGGAGAACCTCGCCAAGGGCACCTCGACCCGCATCGAGGTCACGGAGTACCGCCTTGACGTCCCCGCAGACGATCTCCCCGACTCGCTGTTCGACCCCGATCAGCTCCGCACCAACGTGCCCCGGTAGCCGCGCCCGCGCCTCGCGCCGCGGGATCGCCTGGCTGCTCGCCGCGCTGCTCGCGGCGTGGGCCCTGCCGGCGGCGGCCCAGAACCGCGTCACCGAGACCCACACCTGCCCGGTGTGCGGCGCCACGGTCGAGGCCGAGCGCCAGGTCGCGGCCAACGCCCTCGGCGGCACCGACAGCGACTTCTGCCAGTACGGCCGCGGCGGCCAGGCCCGCGAGGTGGCGGTGGCGACCTGCCCGGTGTGCTACTACAGCCACCTGCACGACCACTTCGACCGCGAGCTGAGCGACGCCCGGCGCGCCGAGCTCGAGGGCGCGCTGAAGACGCTGCGCGGGGCGTACGAGAGCGTCGACGAGGTGGCGATCTGGGACCGCTACCAGATCGCGGCGCTGATGGCCGGGCTGCTCGGCGAGGGCGAGTACCTCCAGGGCGACCTGCTGCTCACCGGGGCGTGGACCGCCCGCGACCGCACGGTCGGGTTCATCCCCCACGTCGACGGGCCCCTCGACGTGCTGGTCAGCCTCGAGGAGATGGACGCCGCGTGGCTGGAGATATCCGACCTGCGGACCCAGCAGATGGCGCTGTTCGACCTGATGCGGGTGGCCCACCGCGGCGGGTTCCCCGAGCGCCGCGACGCGTACCTGACCCGGCTCGACACGCTGCAGCCGGTACCCCCGGAGCTGATCGCGATCCGCGACAAGGTCCAACGCTGGATCGAGATCGAGGAGCGCTACCTGGACAAGGCCCGGGCGCACTTCGAGGACGGCCTCGCCGCCGGCGAGGGCAGCGCCGAGGACCAGCTGATGTACCGCTACCTGGTGATCGACCTGAAGCGCCGCCGGGGCCAGACCGAGGGGCTGCGCGCCGACGTGGACAAGATGCTCACCGACCCGGGCCTGCCCGAGCCGATCAAGGTGGCGTGCAAGAACCTGGTCGAGGTGCTCAAAGAGCGCTGATCAGTCCAGCAGCGTGACCTCGACGCGCTCCTTGCCCTTGCCGATGTTCTTGCGCTTGAGCTGGACCCGGCCCACCTCGCCGGTGCTCTTGACGTGGGTCCCGCCGCACGGCATCCGCCAGTAGGCGGGGTCGAGGTCGTCGGCGGTCACCTCCCACAGCCAGCGGTCCGAGCCCTCCTCGGCGGGGAAGCGGGCCACGGGCAGGTCGCGGGCGACGATCTCGGCGACCCGCTCCAGCGCGGCCGACACCATCGGCGAGACGGCCTCGTCGCGGGCCCAGTCGATGCGGCCCTTGCCGGCGTGGACGTTGCTGCCGATCAGCTCCTCGGCGGCCCCCATCTGCTCGCTCATCGCCGCCCACGCCACGTGGGTCGCGGTGTGGACCCGCATGATCCGGTAGCGCAGCTCCCAGTCGATCGTCTGGGCCACGCGGTCGCCGACGGCGAGGCCGTGGTCGTCGCCCAGGTGGTAGCGGATCGAGCCGTCGTCGAGGGCCTCGAGCGCGGTGATCTCGCGGCCGGCGATGGTGCCGCGGTCCGACTGCTGGCCGCCGCTGAAGGCGAACACGATCGGGTCGTCGAGCTGGATCCAGGGCCCGTCGACCGCGGTGACGGTGGCCTCGGCCTCGGTCTCGTAGGGCTCGCTGCGGAAACGCTTCGTCATGGTCGTCCTCCCGGTCGATGCGGCCCATGATCGTCACGACGGCGGACCCCCGCAACCCCGCCGCCTGCGATTGACATCGGCCCCTCCGTCGGGTACCACGCACCCCGCGATGCGCATCGTCTACGGACACGAAGGCCTCGAGCAGCCGCCCCCCGGCGTGGTGCTGACCGTCGGCACGTTCGACGGGGTCCACCGCGGGCACCAGGCGATCATCGCGGAGGTCGTCCGGCGCGCGCGGGCGACCGGCGGCACCTCGGTGGTGTACTCGTTCTACCCGCCGCCGTGGCGGGTGCTGGGGCGCACCGACAACCCGTTCCTGATCACCACGTTCCTCGACAAGGCGATGCTGATCGCGGCGCTGGGGGTGGACGTGCTGGTCACCGAGACGTTCAGCAGCGACTTCCAGAACCTGGACGCCGCGACGTTCGTCGACGACGTGCTGATCCGCAGCTTCCGGCCGCGCGAGGTGCTCGTCGGCTACGACTTCCGGTTCGGCCGCAAGCGCTGCGGCACCCTGCCGTGCCTCGCCGAGCGGCTGGCCCGCGTCGGGGGCAGCGCCGAGCAGCTCGGGGCCCAGGAGGCGGACGCCGAGCCGATCAGCAGCTCGCGGGTCCGCGCCGCGGTGGTCGAGGGCCGGATGGAGGACGCCGGGCGGCTGCTCGGCCGCTGGCACTTCCTCTCCGGCGCGGTGGTCAAGGGCCGCGGGCGGGGCCGGACGCTGGGGTTCCCCACCGCCAACCTCTCGCCCCGCACCGAGCTGATCCCCGGCCCCGGCGTCTACGCCGTGATGCTGCAGACCCGCGAGGGGCTGTTCGACGGCATCGCCAACCTGGGCTACCGCCCCACGTTCCACGAGCACGACTTCAGCATCGAGGCGTTCCTGTTCGACTACGAGGGAGACCTGTACGGCGAGCAGGCCAAGCTGTACTTCGTGCACCGCGTGCGGGGGGAGCAGCGCTTCGCGAGCAAGGACGAGCTGGTGGCGCAGATCCAGGTGGACATCGCGCAGGTGATGGGGATGCGACCGTTCGGGCCGCCGCCGAGCCTGTAGAGGAATCGTCCGAGGCCGCGCCCGGTTCTGGGGCCGAGACCGGGTCAATGCCCTGACCTGACGACTCTCCCACCCGCACACCCGAGAGGTTGTGAGTCTATCCGTCCATCCCACCGTCCGGATTCCGGTCGGCGGTGACCGGAATCCGGTCACTCGCTCGTCCGATGCGCCGGACTTCGTGTCTTCGTCTCCAACCACGACCACCTGATCGTGACCGTCCGGGATGCACTCGCCCTCGCCCGCTCGATGAACTACGTCAACGGCAACCTCGCCCGCGAGGCGGGTCGCCTCCACGACTGGCACGACAAGTTCTGGAGCCGCCGCTATCGTGCGATCCCGATCCTCGACGACACCGCGATGGTCGACCGCCTGCGCCATGTGCTCTCCCACGGTGCCAAGGAAGGACTCGTGACTCGACCCCAGGAGTGGCCCGGCGTCTCCAGTCTCGACGCGATGCCGTACGACCGCCCGATGACCGGCACCTGGCGGCCGCGGAGGCGGCCCCAGGCCCCGCTCCGTACCTGACCACCGATCTGCTCGCCGCGCTGTACCAGCGTCCGTGGCGGGGCAACGTCTGGGAGCTCCGGTCCTTGGTCCGCGCGCTCGTGGAGCGCGCCCGCGGCCCGGTGATCTCGCTGGACGACCTGCGCGCGTTCGAGGGGATCCAGGCCACCGCAGAGGCGACGGCGGCCCCACTGCCGTGGAAGGAGGCCGAACGACACTTCCAGCGCTCGTACTCCCGGTGGGCGGTCGACACCTACGGGCCCACCCCGGGCGACATCGGCGCCGCGCGGGGGATGAAGCGGCCCAACGTGTACCGGCTCGGGCAGCGGCTGGGAGTCCCGGTGCGGAAGGTGAAGGTCGGGAAGCGGCTTGGGATGAAACTCATGTGCGTCGGGGGCGATCGGGAAGATCGGCCGAGATCCGTATCGGCGGGGGCGGATCGGGCGGTTCAGCCCGTGCCTCCTGGAGCTACGGGGGCGGATCGGGCGCCTGGATCGTGTCGATTTCCAGCTGCGGGTAGCGGCCTTCCGGCGCGAACAGCCCGACACACACCACCGCGATCACGAACAGCAGCACCGTGATCCACATCGGCGGGTCCTTGAACAGGGTCGCGTCGGGGGCGCCGCCCTCGCTGCGGCGGTGGACGAGGTACAGGTAGCGGAAGATGCCGTACATCACGAACGGGACCGTGACCATCAGCCACTGGGAGCGGGCGCCGGCGAAGGTGTAGATCGTGTACGACAGGATCGCCCCCGAGGCGCTGATCGCGATCAGCTGGCGGATCATCCCGGTGGTGTACTCCGCCAGGATCTTGCGCGCCTTGGAGGCCTCGCCCTCGAGCAGCTCGAGCTCGGCGCCGCGCTTGGCGAAGCCGAGGTACAGCGAGCCGAACGCCAGCGTGATCAGGAACCACGGGCTGATCGGCACGCTGATCGCCTCGGCGCCGGCGATGGCGCGCAGGATGAAGCCGCCGGCGATGAACATCGCGTCGAGGATCACCTGGTGCTTGGCCCAGGAGCTGTACGTCGTGGTGACCAGCAGGTAGCCCGTGGCGGCCAGCCCCAGCGGGACGCCGAGGTAGAACCCGAGGCCCAGGCCGCCGACCAGCAGCAGCAGCATCAGGGCCCACGCGGCGGAGACGGGGAGCGCGCCGCTGGCGATCGGGCGCTTGCGCTTGTCGGGGTGGTTGCGGTCGGCGTCGATGTCGCGGATGTCGTTGAACACGTAGCCGGTGGACGACAGCATGCACAGCACGGCGAAGGCACCGGTGGCGAGCAGGATCTGGTCCAGGTCCCGGTACTGCTCCGAGAAGATCAGCGCCGCGTAGACGATGCCGTTCTTCACCCACTGGCGCGGGCGCATGGCCCAGAATGCCGCCGTGATCACGTCTGCTCCCCGTCGAGAGGCGATTGCATAGCACAGCCGCGGGCCGGGGGCCAGGGCCGCGCGCCGCCGGGTCACTCCCAGGTCGTGGCGTAGCGGGCCTCGAGGAAGCCCGCCCAGTCCTCCATCAGCCGCTCCGGGCTCGCCCCGTAGGTGGCGCGCAGGGCCTCGTCGACGGAGCCCTCGCGCTCCACCGCGGCGAGGAACGCGGCGAACGTCCCGGGGCCGGCGCGGGCGACGAGGAACTCCACCATCGACTGGGCGCGCGCCACGTTGTCCGGGGGGTTGCGGCCCCGCTGGGCACCCCAGAACCCCACCGGGATGTGGCTCTCCTCGCCCGCGAGCTGGCGGAACGGCTCGGGGTCCAGCGGCTGCAGCCGGGCCTCCTGGTCGAAGGCCACCCCCAGCGCCAGCCACGCCGGCGCGCCGTCGCCGGCCAGGGCGGTGACGGCGGCGTGCGAGGTCCAGTGGGCGGCGGCCACCGCGAGCAGCTCGTCGTCGGGCTCGAGGCCGCCGGCGGGGAACCGCTCGGGGGGCACGGCGAGGGTCCGCTCCCACGCGCGGGGGTCCGCCGCGGTGCGAAACGCGGCGTCCGGGTCGAGGGTCACGCGCAGCGGGCTCGACGGCGCCCACGCCACCGTTCGCGGCAGATCGCCCAGCGCCCGCTCCAGCGCGGCAGCCACCGCCTCGACGCTCACCGCCGGCACCGCGTCGCGGCCCGAGAGCAGCAGCAGCTCCTCCTCGGGGGGCACCTCCGCCGTGCCGCCGTCCGCGATCCCGCCGTCGGCCTCCGCCACCGCCCCGTCGAGCACGCCGTCGAGGTCCGGCGCCTCGGCGGTGGGAGTCTCCGGCTCGGGCCCGGCGCCGGCGTCGCGCCGCAGCGCCTGGCGCGCCAGCAGCCCGCCGAGGACCACCACCAGCACCACCAGCGCGCCGATCGCGACGTGGTGCGGCCGCACCCGGCGGCGCCGCAGCGGGGTCATCCGCTCGGGGGTCGCGACGAAGCTGGCCGTGCGCGCCGCGGCGACGGCGTCGAACTCCAGGCGATCGGTCAGCGTCTCGCGGGTGTCGTCGGCCACCCGGCGCAGCTCCACCTCGCCGCCGAGCTCGTAGAACCGCCGCTGCATGTCCTTGGCCCGGGCGTAGGTCAGGCGGTGGCCGATCTTGAACGGCAGCCGGCGCATCGCCCCCTGCACGACCTCGTAGCGGCGGCCCACCGCCTCGGCGATGTACTCGACGCAGCGCAGCTCGGCCTCCCGGCCGCGGAAGCCGGTGAGGTACAGGTCGTGCAGCTCGGGCTTGCGGCGGCCGCCGTAGGGCCGCCGGCAGCGGGTGCAGGTGTCGACGGAGGCCACGGTCACCACGTCGCACTCGGCGCAGAACAGCAGCTCGTCGTCGAGCCGGCCGCCGAGGGACTCCCGCACCGCCGCCAGCGCGTTGAGGAACGCCTCCCAGTTGGGGAACCGGTCGCCGGGCTCCTTGGCCATCGTCCGGACGATCAGCTCGCACAGCGCGCGGGGCAGCTGCTCGTTGTGCGGCCACGGGTCGGGGACCGGCGAGCTGATGTGCTGCATCATCACCGCGTACGGGGTCTCGGCGTCGTACGGCGGGTACCCGATCAGCAGGTGGTACATCGTCGCGCCGAACGAGTAGATGTCGCTGCGGTGGTCGGCCTCGCCGCCCGTGACCCCCTCGGGCGAGACGTAGTAGGGCGTGCCCATCATCGCGCCGGTCTGGGTCAGGCTCTTCTCGCCGCCGACCTTGGCCAGCCCGAAGTCGACGACCTTGACCAGCCCGTCGCGGCCGACCATCAGGTTGCCCGGCTTGATGTCGCGGTGCACGATCCCGCGGTTGGCCGCGGCGCGCAGGCCGCGGGCGGCCTGGTCGAAGATGTCGACGTACTGCCGCAGCGTCAACCGCATCCGCCGCTCGATCACGTCCGCGAGGGAGACGCCCTCGATCAGCTCCATCGCGTAGAACGGCTTGTCGCCCTTGAAGTTGAAGTAGAACACCCGCGCCACGTTGGGGTGGTTCAGCCGCGCCGCGGCCCGCGCCTCGCGCTTGAAGCGGTCGATCATCTCGGGCTGGAGCGAGACCGCGTCGGACAGCACCTTGACCGCGACGTGCAGCTGCAGCTCCTCGTCGTACCCCAGGAAGACCTCGCCCATCGCGCCCGAGGCCAGGCGGCCGAGCACCTTGTAGTGCCCCAGGAACGACCCGATGTGCGCGCTCATCGGCCCGGCTCCACGCTCGCCCCGGCGCCGCCGTAGCGGTCGCACGGCACGAACCGCAGCGGGGCGTGCAGGGCCGTCTCGTACTCCCGCTCGGACAGGTAGCCCTGGCGGAACATGCGGTACAGCACCTGGGCCATGTGCTCGTCCCACTTGGAGGTGACCTGGCCCCTGGGGTGGTAGTAGTCGTGGTACCGCACCGGCGACGGCAGCATCGTGGCGAGGAACACGCACTCGCGGGTGTTGAGCTGCTTGGTGCTGGTCCCGAAGTAGTGGTGCGCGGCGTCGCGCACGCCCCAGATCCCGGGGCCGAGCTCGGCGCGGTTGAGGTAGATCTCGATGATCCGCTGCTTGGGCACGGTGCCCTCGATGCGCCACGCCAGCAGCGCCTCCTGGATCTTGCGGGTCATCGTGCGATCGCCGCTGAGGAACAGGTTCTTGGCCACCTGCTGGGTGATCGTCGAGCCGCCCCGCCCGCCGCCGTCCTCCCGCAGGTTCTCGAGGATCGCCTCGCGCAGCTCGGCCTCGTCGAACCCGGCGTGGGCCCAGAAGCTGGCGTCCTCGCAGACCACCACGGCGGACACCAGGTGCGGGTGGATCAGCTGCAGCGGGATGAAGTGGGGATCGGACGGCCCCATCGTGCGGTGCAGCGCGGTGCCGTCCTCCTGCTCGATGAAGTACGGGAACCCGTCCAGCAGGTTGTCGAACGCGGTGTCGAGCTGCGAGTGGCGCAGGTGCAGGCGGGTCCAGTCGCCCTTCCAGCCCAGGTCCCAGGCCTCGCGGTCGCCCAGCGGGCCGCCGATGCGGACCGTCAGGTCCAGCGTCCCGCCCAGCTCGATGCCCCACTCCTCGGGCAGCACGCCCTCGGGCAGGGCCCCGACGATGCGGTCGTAGGGCACCTCGCGCAGCTGGATCGCCAGGCGCAGCTCGGGCTCGCCGTCCAGGCCGAGGATGCTCCCCGAGCCGGTCCCCGGGACGCCGTTGAACGACCAGCGCCAGTCGGTGATCTCCAGCCGCGCGGCGCCCGGATCGGGGCGCAGCTCGAGCTCGTGGCGGGTGTCGATCTCGAGCGGCAGGTGGTTGAACTCGGGCAGCCGCGCGACCATCTCGTCGAGGGTGAACGACACCGTCCACGCCGGGACCCCGCTGTCCAGCACCTGCGCGGAGAAGCCCAGGTCGACGACCCCGCCCTCGTGGTCGGCGCCTTCCAGCAGCGGCAGCCGCTCGGAGACCACCGCCAGCGGCGCGTCCTCCACCTCCAGCGAGCCCGCCACCGGCTCGCCGGGGACCAGCGCGGCGGCGAGCACGAAGCGGCCGGCGCCGGAGATCGTGCCGGAGCCGTCCAGGTCGACGCGGTCCTCCGCGACGCGCAGCGCGGCCTGCTCCAGCTGCGCCTCACCCCCGCCGGGGAGCCCCCGCACCACGCCGCCGTCGAGGGTCACGGCGGCCCCGGCGGTCGTGTGCGCCTGCAGCTCCCGCACGGCCTCGGCGAGCTCCCCGGCGAGGGGATCGCCGGTGTGCTCCATCGCCTCGCGCAGCAGCCGGGCGGTGCCGCCCTCGCCCGCGGCCAGCGGCGCCGTCGAGGCGTCGCCGGTGGGGGCCGATCGCCGCAGCTCCAGGGCCACCCCGCGGAGCGTCGCGCCCTCGAGGCGGGCATCGCCGTCGAGCAGCGCGCGGGCGTCGGCGGTCAGATCGACGGCGTCGGCCTGCAGCGAGGACAGCCGCCCGCCGGCGGGGGTCCAGCGCAGCCCCTCGAGGGTCACCTCGCTGGGGCCCGCGACCCGCACCCGGTCCAGCTCGACCGTGCCCCCGAGCCGCTGTTCGGCCTCCTCCACGACGCGCTGCCGCAGCTGCTCCTCGAGCCCGCCGCGGGCGCCGAGCACGACGCCGACCCCGGCGCCGATCAGCGCGACGCCACCGATCGCCAGCGCGATCGCCAGGTTGCGGCTCACGACAGCAGCCCCCCGGCGCGGGCCCACGCGACGACCTCGGCGAAGCCCTCGCGCTGGGGCGTACGCGGCCGCCAGCCGAGCTCCGCGCGGGCCTTGGCCGCGCTGCAGTGCCAGCACGGCGCCACGGCCTCGCGGACCTTGTCGCGGTTGACGATCGAGATCCGCCCGCGCCAGCGCGCGACGGCCTCGCTGGCCACGGCGAGGAGCCAGCTGGCCGCGGCCGGGGTGCGCACCGTGATCACCCGCGTGCCGAGCACCGCCGCGATGTCGCGGCCGAAGTCGGTCCAGGTGCGGTCCTCGCCGTCCTCGAGGTAGTAGATCCCGGTCCCGTCGCCGACGCCGCCGGCCGGGTCGGGCTCCACGGTGCGGCCCCGCTCGCCGGCCAGCGCCAGCCCCTCCGCGAGGTCGCGGGCGTGGACCCACGAGAACGGCAGGTCGCGGAACCCGACCACCGGGTTGAGGTGCCGGCGGGCCAGCTGGAACACGGTCAGCGTCTCGCGGTCCCGCGGGCCGTAGACCCCCGGGGGGCGCACGATCACGCCCTCGATGCGATCCGCGCGGCGGATCAGCTCCCGCTCGGCGGCCCGCTTGGAGCGGCCGTAGTCGCTGACCGGCCGGGGCACGTCCGACTCCACCAGCCGCCCCCCGCGCGGCGCCGGCCCGGCGGCGGCGATGGAGCTGACCAGCACCATCCGGCGCGCGCCGGCGGCGATCGCGGCGTCGGCGACGTGGGCCGTGCCGCCGCGGTTGACGCGGTCCAGCGTGGCCCGGTCGGGGGCCTTGACCAGGCCGGCGACGTGGTAGACCCGCTCGACGCCGGCGAGGGCCCCGCGCAGCGCGCCGGGATCGGTCACGTCGGCGTGGCGCAGGGGCAGCTCGAGGCCGGCCAGGTTGGCGCGATCCGAGCCGGCGCGGCACAGCCCGACCACCTCGTGGCCGTCCGCCACCAGCCGCTCGGCGAGGTACGACCCGACGAAGCCGTTGACGCCCGTGACGAGGCAGACCGCCATGCTCCGCTCCCCTGCGGAGGCTAGCTCTTCAGCGCGTCGAGGTCCGCGTAGAGGTCCAGCGACTCGGGGTTGGCCAGCGCGTCCTTGTTCTTGACCGGACGGCCGTGGATCACGTTGCGCACCGCCAGCTCGACCTTCTTGCCGCTGATCGTGTACGGGATGTCGGCGATCTCGAGCACCTTGGCGGGCACGTGGCGCGGCGTGGTGCTGCTGCGGATGTTCTTCTTGATCGTGGCGATCAGCGCGTCGTCGAGGGCCACGCCCTCGGCGGGCTTGACGAACAGGATCACGCGCACGTCGTCGTCCCAGTCCTGGCCGATCACCAGGCTGTCGAGGACCTCGTCCATCGCCTCCACGACGCGGTAGATCTCGGCGGTCCCGATCCGCACCCCGCCGGGGTTGAGCGTGGCGTCCGAGCGGCCGTACATGATCACCCCGCCGTGCTCGGTGACCTCGACGAAGTCGCCGTGGTGCCACACCCCGGGGTAGGTCTCGAAGTAGGCGGCGCGGTACTTGGCGCCGTCCGGGTCGTTCCAGAAGTGCACCGGCATCGACGGGAACGACTTGGTGCAGACCAGCTCGCCCTGCTGGCCGACCACCGGGTTGCCGTCGTCGTCCCACGCCTCGACCGCCATCCCCAGGCCGCGGCACTGCAGCTCGCTGCGGTACACCGGCAGCGTCGGGTTGCCCAGCGCGAAGCACGAGATGATGTCGGTGCCGCCGGAGATCGACGACAGGCAGAGGTCCTCCTTGATGTCGCGGTAGACGTACTCGAAGCTCTCCGCCGACAGCGGCGAGCCGGTCGAGCAGATCGTCTTGAGCGCCGCGAGGTCGACGCTCTCGCGGGGCTTGTAGCCGCTCTTCTCCAGCGCGGCGAGGTACTTGGCGCTGGTGCCGAAGACGGTCATCTGCTGCTCCTCGGCGAAGCGCCACAGCACCCCCGGGTCGGGGTGGAACGGCGAGCCGTCGTAGAGCAGCACGGTGGCCCCCAGCGCCAGCGAGCTGACCAGCCAGTTCCACATCATCCAGCCGCAGGTCGTGAAGTAGAACACCACCGAGTCGCGGGTCACGTCGGTGTGCAGCCCCAGCTCCTTGAGGTGCTGGATCAGCGTGCCGCCGGCGCCGTGCACGATGCACTTGGGCACGCCGGTGGTCCCCGACGAGTACATGATGTACAGCGGGTGGTCGAACGGCAGCTGCTCGAAGACCAGCTCGGGGACCGGGCCGTCGCCCTTGAACTCGTGGTAGTGCACCGCGCCCGGCAGCGCCGAGATGTCCGGCGCCAGCTCGGTGTACGGCACCACCACGACCTTCTCGATGCTGGGCAGCTCGGCGAGGATCCCGCCGACCCGCTCCAGCGAGTCGAAGCTCTTGCCGCCGTAGTGGTAGCCGTTGGCGCAGAACAGCACCTTGGGCTCGATCTGCCCGAAGCGGTCCAGCACGCCCTTGATCCCGAAGTCCGGCGAGGTCGAGGACCACATCGCGCCGATGCTCGCCGCGGCCAGCATCGCCACCACCGACTCGATCATGTTGGGCATGAACCCCGCGACGCGGTCGCCGGTGGTGACCCCCATCGCGCGCAGCGCCGCGGCGACCCGCGCCACCTCCTCGTGCAGCTCGGCGTAGGTCATCCTGCGCGGCGGGCTCTGCTCGCCCTGGAAGATCAGCGCCGTGCGGTCGTCGTCGTAGGCCAGCAGGTTCTCGGCGAAGTTCATCTCGGCGCCGACGAACCAGCGGGTCCCGGGCATCGCCAGCGGGTCGAGGACCGGGTCGTCCCAGGTCTTGCTCGACAGCACCCGGAAGAAGTCCCAGATCGTCGACCAGAACGCCACGCGGTTGTCCAGCGACCACTGGTACAGCTCGTCGTAGGTCTTCAGCTCGATCTCGTACAGGTCGTTGACGTAGGCGCGGAAGGCCGTCATGTTCGCCCGGCCCGCGCGCGACACGGTGGGCCGCCACAAGGGTTCGCTCATCGAATCTCTCCCGTGATCGTTGTCGAACGTGCGCGCAAGAATACCAGGAGTGCCGGGCGGCGCCAGCCCGCGGCGGCGCGCGGGCGGGTGTCGGTCAGCGCACGGGCCGCTCGAAGAACCGGTAGGTCTTGACCACCTTGCCGCCCATCGCCTCGATCAGGCGGTTGACCGGGTCGTTGGTCTCCAGCGTCCAGCCCACCTCGCCGCCGGTGTAGCCCAGCCGCCGGGCGGCCATCAGCGACTCGTGGAGCAGGAACGAGTCCAGGCCCTTGCGGCGGTACTCCTCCTTGATCCCCAGCGCCAGCAGCCGCAGGCGGTCCACGCCGCGGACCTTGAGGTTCCACAGCAGGCTCAGCAGGCCGAACGGGAAGAGCTTTCCGTTCACCTTGTGGAACGCCCGGTTGGCGTCGAGGATCGTCACCGAGAACGCCACCGGCTCGCCCTCGACCTCGGCGACGAACCCCAGCTCGGGGCGCAGCACCAGCTTCAGGTCGTCGCACAGGTGCTCGAACTCGCGGCGGGTGAACGGCACGAAGCCCCAGTTCTTCTCCCACGCGCTGTTGTACACGCCGTAGATGCAGTCGACCTCGTGGGCCCAGTTCGCGAGATCGATGTTGCGCAGGGTGATCCCGTGGCGCTTGCGGACCCGCTCCAGCACGCGCCGCAGCTTCTCGATCTTGGGCGGGTCCTCGGTGGCGCTGATCCACGACGAGTAGACGTCCATCGCCTTGTCGAACCCCGCCCGCTCACACAGCCGCCGGTAGTAGGGCGGGTTGTAGGTCATGTAGATCATCGGCGGGTCGTCGAAGCCGTCGATCAGCAGGCCGCAGTCCTGGTTGGTGTTGAAGTTCATCGGGCCGAGGTAGCCGGTCAGGCCCTCGGCGGCGACCCAGCGCTCGCCGGCGTCGAACAGCGCGTCGGCGACCTCCTGGTCGTCGATGCACTCGAACAGGCCCCAGAAGCCCTGCTCGAGCCCCTGGAACCGGTTGTAGTTGACGTCGTGGACCGCGGCGATGCGGCCGACCCACGCCCCGTCGCGGCGGGCGAGGAACAGCTGGGCCTTGCCGTGGTCCCACCACGGGTTCTTGGCCGGATCGAGGTGGTTGCGGCGATCGAGCAGCAGCGGCGGGACCCAGTTCGGGTCCCCCCGGTAGATCTGCCACGGGAAGCGGATGAACTGCTCGCGGAGCTTCTTGTCGCCGACGGGCACCTCGACGAGGTCGACGGTCATGGCACAACCCCCTCGGAGCAGGGTCAGATCAACGCGAGCTGCTTGCCGACGGCCTCGAAGATCTCCAGCGCGCGGTCCAGCTGCGCGCGGGTGTGGGTCGCCATGTAGCTGGTGCGCAGCATCCCGCCGTTGGGGGGAACGGCGGGCGGGATCACCGGGTTGCAGTACACGCCGGCGTCGAACAGGTGCTTCCAGGTGATGAACACCCGGACGTCCTCGCCGATGTAGATCGGCACCACCGGGCTCTGCGGATCGCCGACCTCGAAGCCCAGCCCGCGCAGCTCCTGGCACATGTAGTCGGCGTTGGCGCGGACCTGCTCGCGGCGCCACGGCTCGGACTGCACCAGATCCAGCGCGGCGTGGGCGGCGCCCACCGTGGCGGGCGACATCGAGGCCGAGAAGATCAGCGAGCGGCCGTGGTGCTTGACGTAGTCGATCACCTCGGCGGGGCCGGCGATCACGCCCCCGATCGAGGCGAACGCCTTGGAGAACGTGCCGGTCACGACGTCGATCTCGTCCTCGACGCCGAAGTGCTCGGCGGTGCCGCGGCCGTGCTCGCCGAGCACGCCGAGGCCGTGGGCGTCGTCCAGCACGATCGGGAAGCCGTACTCGTGCTTGAGCGCCACGTACTCGGGCAGCGGCGCCAGATCGCCCTCCATGCTGAACACGCCGTCGGTGAGCAGCAGCTTGGCCCGCTCGGCGTCCAGCCGGTCCAGCAGCCGCCGCAGGTCGGCGGCGTCGGTGTGGGCGAAGCGCTTGAGCGTGCAGAACCCCATCCGCACGCCGTCGTACAGGCTGGCGTGGTTGCTGGTGTCCATGATCGCGATCTCGCCGCGACCCAGCAGGCAGCTCAGCGCCAGGTTGCTCTGGAACCCGGTGGTCAGGACCAGCGCCGCGTCCTTGCCCAGGAAGTCGGCGAAGCGCTCCTCGAGCTCCTCGTGGAGCCGCAGCGTCCCGTTGAGGAACCGCGAGCCGGAGCACGACGTGCCGTACTCGTCCAGCGCCGCGCGGGCCGCCTCCTTGACCTTGGGGTGCACCGTCAGGCCCAGGTAGTTGTTCGAGCCCAGCATCACCAGGGTGCGGCCGTCGACGCGCACCTCGGTGGCCTCGGTGTCCTCGATCGGCACGAAGTACGGGTACAGGCCCGCCTCCTTGACGTCCTCGGCGCGCGTGTAGCGCCGGCACTTGTCGAACACGTGGGCCGGCTCGCGCGCCTGCACCCCACTCGCCACGTCCACCAACTTGGAGACCGCGATCGACATCAGCTCGTCTTCCTCAACTCTGTGCGTGCCCAGACAACCCCTGCGGGTCTCGCGTGCTTCCCTCACCTGGCGCCGACCATAGCGCCAGGATGGGAATTCGTCAAGTATTCGTTTTTACTCGGTTTTCGCCTGTATTGGTTCAAAGGTTGAACCACTCGCGGGCGACCGTCGTGTGACGCCGGATGGACGATCCTGTGCCGGATCGTCCGCATCACCGGTCCACCCGACGAGGGCCAACCAGGCCCACAGCGCGATCAGCAGCGCGGAATCGAGGACGAAGGGGACCTCGAAGGACATCGAGAGCGTGGCGCGGACGAGCGTGGTCGCCGCGACCACCGCGAGCAGGGGTGCCCAGGCCCGCGCACGGGGCGCCGCCAGTGGAGCGAACAGCACCACGATCGCGTAGTAGTAGCTGGCCAGATCGAGCAGCATCATCGCGAGCCCGCTGGACAGCAGCAGTTGCGACCACGGCGGTCCCCGCCGTGCGGCGACGAGCACGACCAGCAGGGTCCCCAGGACGATCCCCGCGACGTGGACGACACGCCGCTCCCGGAGCGTCCGCGCCTGGCCATCGACGTACGGGGTCGAGGGGTCGCGCAGCCCCCAGTCGTACAGGCGCTCGGCGGTGCGATCGGGGTGCCACGCCACCAGCACGCTCCAGCCCAGGCGGTTGAGCGAGGCGCCGCTCTCGTGGCGGCGGGTGTTCTCGACGAAGGCGCGCAGCCCGTCGGCTCCACCGACCGCGACCGTGCTGAACGGGATCAGCAGCGCGCCGCAGAGCACGGCCCCGGCGAGGAACCGCGCCGTGGGGCGGTGCACGCGACGGGCGCGCACCGTCTCGACCAGCCCGTGGATCGCGAGCCCCACGCCGGCCAGCAGGGGGAACAGGCGCAGCAGCACCGCCAGCGCCCATGCCACTCCGCCGGCCAGCGGGGCGCCGCGGCGCACCAGGCAGACCGCCGTCGTCATCGCCGCGAACCACAGGCTGCGGCCGAAGGCACCCCCGATCCAGAGCGTACCCCAGGGGAAACCGACCACCAGCACCACGGCCGCCAGCGCGGCGGTCTCGATCCCGAACGCCCAGGCGAGCAGCGCCAGGCACGCCAGGTACAGCAGGGGATCGATCCGCGTCCAGCGGGCCACGCGCGCAGGGTCCACGGGGCGACTCCCCGACAGCAGCCGACCGAGCAGGCTCCACGTGGGGGGGGCGTTGTAGCCGTGATCCTCGAACACACGCGCCCACTGGGACTCGGACATCTGCCCGCGGAAGCCTTCCACGTCGGCGCGGAACGACGCCCAGCGCGCCGGGGCGAAGCGCTCGAGGCACTCCTCCTCGCGGTCGACGAGCGGGCCCGCGGTGCCCAGCGAGCCGTCCCGCAGGTCCCGCACCGCACGGAGCGTCAGATCCCGCCCCGGATCCCCCTGCGACTCGGCGACGATCGCACAGTGGTACAGGCGGGTGTAGCCCAGCTCCGCCGCGTAGCGCGACCCCATCACGTAGTGGAAGATGTCGTGGACGTGGCGCGGCGTGCTCCCCGGACTCGAGAACCCCGACCAGGCGGGCGCCGCCGCCAGGATCAGGCTGCCGAACGCCGCGACGCGGAGCAGCCGCGGGGCCTCGACCCGCCAGTGGACCGCCAGCGCCGCGGCGGGCAGCGCCAGCGCGAGCAGCGCCGCCGCGGGGCCCCAGGTGAGGGCCAGCGCACCTGCGGCCGCGGCGACCCCGGCCCCCATCCCGCCGATCCAGCGCCAGCGGGGCAGCGTCCGGGCCCGCGCCGCGCGGCCCGCCCCGAGCGCGGCCAGCGTCGCCGCGCAGAGCAGCGCCAGGCCGATCACACCCCACCCGTCGCGGCGGATCGACTCCAGCGGGGCGAGGCGGGGGCGGCCCTGGCGGAACCGCAGGGGAGGTGCCAGATCGGGGGGCGCCTCGCAGAACGCCTGGACCTCGGCCAGCCCCGTGGGTGCCTCCCCCTCGGCGAGGCGGACCCGCAGGTAGCGGCCGCGAGCCTCGAAGTGCCCCCGGTGGACGGGCATCGCGGTGGCGGCGCCCGCGGGCGTCACGGCGATCTCGGACCAGCTCGCGCCGTCGAGGGAGGTCTCGATCCGGAACCGGCGGGAGCCGTCACCCTGCAGCACGACGGCGCGCACCTGCCGGGGCGCACCGAGGTCGTACACCACCTCGGCGTCGGAGGCCTCGAGGACGGCGGAGAGGTGGGTGTCCCAGGGATCGCTGGGCAGGCTCAGCACCCCATCGGTGAGGGTCGCCGGCCACGCCACGTGGCGCACCTCGGCCGGGGATCGGCCGGCCAGCAGGTTGCCCGGCGGGCAGTCCTCGGCGGCGGTGGCTCGGACGGTGACCACGGCGAGCAGGGCCGCCAGCAAGCAACACGCACCGCGGCACACGGCCTCACTCATCCCGCAGCTGGCGCTCCCGGGCCTCGCGGCGGATCGAGGAGGTCACGCCCTCGTTGCGCAGCCACTGCAGCAGCTCGCCGGCCTCTCCGCGCCGGTCCAGGGCGTCGAGGGCCCGGGCGGTGACCAGCAGCCAGCGCTGGACCTGTTCGTCGCCGGGGGCCACCTCGCGCAGCGCGAAGCCGAGCAGCACCATCTGCTCCAGCATCCCGGGGGAGGCCTTGTCGATCTCCAGGTGGCCGTTGTCGGAGAGCCACAGCAGGCCGTCCACCGCCAGGGTCACGTCGCCGGCCTCGGCGCGGACGGCGAGCGCGCCGACGACGACCTCGATGGTCCACGCCTGCGGGGCGTCGCTGACCGCCTTGCGCACGTCGCCGAGGTCCAGCAGGTCGCGGGCGGTGGCCTGGGACAGGATCCGGACCGTCTCGTTCCACAGCGCCTGCTGCTCGGGGTGGCGCTTGGGGTTGAGCTTCTCCATCAGCCGCTCGCCGGCGACCACCGCGTCGGCCGCGTTGCCCTGCTGCAGGTAGGCGAAGGCCAGCAGGCAGCGGATCTCCAGCTCCCGCTGGCCCTCGGGGAAGTGCTCGAGGTAGCCGCGGTACGCCTTGATCGCGCCGTCCCAGTCGCCGCGGTCGAAGCGCAGCGCGCCCAGGTCGTCCCAGGCGTTCTCGGCCAGCTCGTGCCCGGGCCACGTCTCGACCAGCTCGGCCAGCGCCTCGGCGGCCTCGCCGCGATCGCCGCGGCGGCGGTAGACGCGGGCGGTGGCGGCCAGCAGCGGGGGCAGCCGGTCGTGGCGCGGATCGGCGCGGCGCAGCTCCCGGACCTTGTCCAGGAACTCCTCCTCGGTGTCCTCGGAGCCCCCGGACTCGACCATCGCGTGCAGCGCGAACGCCTCGCCCGACAGCAGGTCGCCCTCGCGGCTGCCGACCCCGCGGACACGCAGCTCGCCGTAGACCCCCATCGCGCGGGCCGGCTCGCCCGCCGCCACGAGGCACTCGGCGAGCCCGAAGCGGGCCTCGGACGCCAGCCGGTGCTTGCCGTACCGCCGCAGGTAGTCCTCGAACGCCTCGGCGGCCTCGGCCCAGGCCTCCGGGGTGTCCTTCTTGGCCGCGGCGATCTGGGCCTTGCGGGCGACGTCGTAGGCGTCCTCGGGGCCCGACGCGGCCAGCAGCGCCGGGACCAGCAGCGCCAGCAGCAGCGGCAGCAGGGCCCTCACTCGAGCCCCAGCTCCACCCCGATGCGGCGGACCAGCTGGGGGTCGACCTCGCCCTTGTGGTCCTTCATCACCATCCCCATGAACGGCCCCAGCGCCTTGGCCCTGGCGGCGATCGGCGCCACCAGCGCGCGGGTGGCGGCCTCGTCGAGCAGCCGCGGCAGGTATGGCTCGAGCAGGGCGATCTCGGCCCGGTAGGCCTCCACCATCGGCCCGCTCTTCATCTGTTCGATCGCCTTCTCGAGCGATCTGACGTGGTGGGCCACGACCTCCTGCTCGGCGGTGTCGGACCAGCCCTGGAAGCCCCTGGCCTTCTCGGCCTCGGTGAACTTGCCCAGCACGCTGGACAGCTGCTGCCGCGTGGTCTTGTCGCCGGCCTTGAGGGCCTCGCGGGACTTCTTCAGGATCTCTTCGCGGATCATGGGTGCCTCCCGGAGGGGGAAGCATACCCTTTTCGGAGCGGAGGTTCGGTCCCGCTCATCCGGACCGGGGACCCTGCTCGTCCCGCGGCGCGTACCGGGAGCGGGCCAGCTCCGCCACGTCGACCACCCGCAGCGAGGCGTCCGGCGCCTCGTGGGGCAGCGCGTCCTCGAGCATCCGCGCGCACTGCGGGCAGGCGACGACGAGGAGCCCCGCGCCGGTCGCGAGCGCGTCGCGGACGCGGTACCGGGCCGGGCTCTCGGGCCCCCGGCCGAGCACGTCGGTGTAGGCGTTGCCGCCACCGCCGCCGCAGCACAGGGCGTCTGCGCGCACCCGGGCCATCTCCTTCAGCGTCACGCCGGGGAGCTTCTCGAGCACCTCGCGCGCCGCGCGGTACTCGCCGCCGTGCCGGCCGAGGTAGCACGGGTCGTGGTAGGTGACGACGACCTTGCCGCCGGCCGGCTCGCCCGCGCCGCGGGTCCCGACCGCCGCGAGGACCTCGGTGTAGTGGCGGACCTCGAAGACGCCCCCCAGGGCGGGGTAGTGCTCGCGGATCGCGTGGGCGTCGTGGGGCGACAGCGCGACGATCCGCGTCACCCCGAGGTCCCGCCACTGCTCGATGTTCTGGCGCGCGACGTGCTCGAACAGCCCCCCCTCGCCCATCGCCTGCAGCTCGTTGCCGCTGTCCCGCTCGTCCGCGCCGAGCACGCCGAGGGAGACCCCCAGGTCGCGCAGCAGCCCCGCGGCGGCGCGGGCCATCCGCCGCCCCCGCTCGTCGAGGGCGCCCGCGTCGCCGGCCAGGAACAGGTGCTCGTGGCCGTCGTAGGGCTCGAGCCCCAGCCCCTCGGACCACGGCGGCAGCTCGCCCGCGGGCAGCCCGTAGGCGTTGCCGCGGGTGATCACCGCCTTGAAGGTGTCGCGGACCGTGGGGGGGACCACGCCCCGCTCCACCAGCTCGGCGCGCCCGGCGACGATGGCGTCGAGCAGCCGCTCGCGGAACCTGGGCATCACGCAGTGCTCGACGCAGTTGCCGCAGGTGGCGCACGAGAACAGGATCTGCGCCAGCCGCGGGCTCGCCTCGACCTCGCCGTCGAGCAGCCCCCGCAGCAGCCACATCCGGCCGCCGGGCGAGAACGTCTCGAAGCGGAACGAGAGGTACGCCGGGCAGTTCAGCTCGGCGTAGTCGCCGGTCAGCTTGCAGTAACCGCAGCGGAAGCAGCGGTGGAGGATCTCGGCGTGTTCCATCAGCTCCGCTCCCAGTTGCCCGGGTTCATGATCCCGTGGGGATCGAGCAGCCCCCGCACGCGGTCCATCAGGGCCGCGGTCTCGGGGTCCATCTGCGCCAGGATCGCCCGCTGGGCCGGGGCCTCGGCCTTCCACGGGATCCCGCCCAGGCGGAGGGCGGCGAGGTTGGTCTGCTCCAGCGCCTCGCGGGCGACCTGCAGGTCGGCCTCGTCGGACCGGTCGAACGGGTACGCGTAGTAGAACATCATCGCGTGCCCCTGGCCGATGATGCGGGCGCCGTTGGTGTAGTCGATGCCGTGCTCGCGGGCGATCGCGACGCCGACCTCGTAGGCCCGGGCGAACAGCGCCACGGGCATGATCGCGCCGACGTACTCGAAGCCGCCCCCCTGCCGCACGTCGGCGAAGCGCGTCAGGCTCCGCCCCGGCGCCTCGAGGAACGTCTGCCGCATCTTGGGCGGCAGCGGCACGAAGCCCCCCACCTTCTCGTCGCGGTAGCGCTGCACCGAGGCGTGGACCAGGTTGCGCCGCCAGCGCAGCTCGTCGCGGCTGTCGCCGGCGTAGCAGGCCGCCACGTGCTGGAACCCCAGCGCCCACGGCGGCTGGGAGCTGACCCACGCGACGATGTCCTCGCAGACCCCGGTCCCGGAGATGCGGTGCAGCACGTCGGGGACCAGCTCGGGGTCCTCGGTGACGAAGAACGCCACGTCCTGCAGCCTGCGGCGGGGGAACAGCTTGATCGCCAGCCTGGTGACCACCCCGGTGGTCCCGTTCCAGCCCAGGAACAGCCCCGCCAGGTCCGGCAGCGGCGCCCGCGAGAACCAGAACGGCGACGCGGAGCACGAGCCCAGCTTGACCACCTCGCCGGTGGGCAGCACCGCCTCGAGCCCGTTGAGCATCTCGGTGTGGAAGCCCGCCATCGCGGACAGGTGCCCGGACCCGTGGATCAGCACGTTGCCGGCCAGCGTGGCCATCGGCGGCGCGTCGGGGATCGAGTGCTTCAGCGTGGGGTGGTGTTGCTCCAGGTACGCCCGCAGCTTGCCCTGGGGGCAGCCGGCCTCGACCAGCGCGTAGCGGGCGCGCTCGTCGACCTCGAGCACGCGGTCCATGCGCTTCATGTCGAGCACGATCCCCCCGCGGTGGGCCAGGGACAGCCCCGACAGCACCAGCCCCGCGCCCAGCGGCACGATCGGCACCCGCTCGCGGTGGGCCAGCGCCACGACCTCGCGGACCTCCTCGACGCTCCCGGGGAGCACCACCAGGTCCGGCGCCCGCGGCGGCTGGGTCCCCGGGTCCCGGGCGTAGAGGTAGCGCTCCTCGGCGCAGTCGGAGACGTAGTCCTCGCCGACGATGCCCGCCAGCGCCGCGCGGATGTCCGTCATCGGCCCCCTCCCCCCATCAGCTTGCCCTCGCCGAGGGCGACGTGGCACAGCTCCACCAGCGGCATCGGCATCAGCCCCGCCTCCGCCACCGGCTCGTGGAGCGTCAGCAGGCACACCGGGCAGTTGAAGACGCAGACGTGGGCCCCGGCCTGCTTCATGTCGGCGAGGTTGCGCGCCTGCAGCTCGTCGGCCAGCTCGTCCCGCTGCTGGGCCCGCAGCGCGCTGGCGCAGCACAGGGCGTCCTCGCCGTCGTAGGTCCGCTCGGGGTAGCGCACCCCGATGCGGTCGAAGATCTCCGCGACCCAGCCGTGGGTCTCCCCGATCAGCCGGCTGGAGCAGGGGCGCTGGTACGCCACGGTGAGCCCCATCGGCCGGATCCGGCCCTGCAGCGCGTCCAGCCGCTGCAGCAGGAACTCGAAGACGTGCACCGGCTTGAACGGCACCTCGATGCCGAACGCCGGTGCCAGGTGGGTGAACGCCGCGTAGCACTCGTCGTGGAAGCAGATCAGCTCGTCGATCCCGTTGGGCCCCAGGTAGTGCCGCTGGAGGTTGTCGATCACGCCCGGCAGCCGCTCGCGGATCACCGAGCTGCGCGCGAAGTGCAGCCACATGATGTTGCAGAACAGGTCGCGGCCGACGATGGTCGAGCACCCCTCGAACAGGCTGCCGCGGATCGATCCGAGCAGCTGCGGGAACACGCACATGTCGATCACGGGGGGCTCCAGGGCCGGCGTCTCGACCTTGCCCTTGGGCGCCATCATCGCGATCTGCTGTTGGGTCACCGGCGCGGGAGCCGGCTGGACGCCGAGCGCCTCCTGCTGCTCCACGATTCGGTAGAACGGGTGGTTGTCGTGCGGGCAGTACTCCTCGCAGGCGTAGCAGGTCAGGCAGTCCCGCAGCACCCGGGAGTCCTCCCCGCCGCAGACGCGGTCCCACTCGGCGCGCGCGGCGTCGAGCTCGAGGCCCAGGAACGGGCACCTCACCAGGCAGTCCAGCGTCTCGCACCGCTCGCAGAGTGTCTCGTCGCATCGGACGTCGGACACGGCTCCTCCCGGGTCGGGGTTCGGATGGCACGGATCGACCGATTATAGGGTCGGCGCTCCCGCGGGGTCAGCGCCGGTGCGGGCGGTCCCCTGCGGAGCCACGGGAATCCGTCCCGGCCCGGGAGCCGCGCGAAGGGGAGGCCCGAGCGGCGGTCACGAGGACCGCGGGTCCAGGGCGTCCCGCAGCCCGTCGCCGACCAGGTTGATCGCGACGACGGCGGTGACGATCGCCGCGCCGGGGAACGCCGCGATCCACGGCGCGGACATCATCGCCGCCTGGCCGTCGTCGACCATCGAGCCCCACGCGGCGGTGGGGGGCGGCACGCCCAGGCCGAGGAACGACAGCCCGGCCTCGATCAGGATCGTGTTGCCGACCATCAGCGTCGCCGAGACCAGCACCGGCGCCAGCGCGTTGGGGATCAGGTGGCGGAGCACGATGCGGTGCCAGGGCAGGCCCAGGGCGCGGGCCGCGAGCACGTACTCCTGCTCCCGCAGGCTCAGCACCTGGCCGCGCACCAGGCGGGCGACGTCCATCCAGCCGGTGAGCGCCAGGATGACGACCACCAGGTAGATGTTGCGATGCTCGACGAGCGCCAGCACGACCAGCAGCAGGACCAGCCGCGGGAACGCGAACATCATGTCGACGACCCGCATCAGCGCGCCGTCGACCCACCGTCCGGCGTAGCCCGCCGCGGCGCCCACCGCGGTGCCCAGGGTGGCGGCGATGGCGGCGGCGAGCAGGCCGATGCTGAGGGAGATGCGGGCCCCGTACAGCACGCGGCTGAGCAGGTCGCGAGAGTAGCCGTCGGTCCCGAACCAGTGCGCCGCCGACGGGGCCTGGTTCTTGAGCTGCACGATGTCCAGCTGGAGCTGGGGCTCGTAGGGCGCCAGCAGCGGGGCGAGCACCGCCGCGAGGTACAGCAGCCCCACGACGCCCAGCCCGACGCGAGCCAGCGGGCGGCTGCCGAAGCGGCGGGCGACGTCGTCCCAGTAGCCCGCCACCGGCGCGGCGGCGCGCGCCCGCCGCCGCTCGTGGCGCAGGGCGGCGCCGTACAGCACCAGCAGCGCCAGCGGCACCGCGGCGACGGCGAGGGTGACGTCGAGGCCACGGCGGGGATCGTCGCCGACCACCCGCCCCCAGCCGAGCACCGCGGCGAGGCACACCAGCCCCCATGCGGCGAGCAGCGCCAGGCCCTCTGGGACGCGGCCGCGCAGCAGCCATCCGCTGCCCGGCAGCGCCACGGCCAGGACGCGGGGGACCCCGCGCAGCGGGCGGGCGGCGGCGCTCACCGGACCCGGATCCTCGGGTCGACGAGCGCGTACAGCACGTCGGCCAGCAGGTTGCCGCCGATCACGGCGAAGGTGAACAGCACCGCGTTGCCGAGCACCACCGGGAAGTCCTGGTTCTCGATCGAGCGCACGATCAGCTGGCCCATCCCGGGCCACGCGAAGATCGTCTCGATCAGCACCGATCCGCTGAACAGGAACGGCACGTACAGCCCCAGCAGGGTGACCATCGGCAGCATCGCGTTGCGCAGGGCGTGGACCAGCACCACCCGCGCCTCGCTCAGACCCTTGGCCCGCGCGGTGCGCACGTAGTCCTGGCCCAGCGCCTCGAGCATCGAGGCCCGCACGTAGCGCGCCACGCCGGCCGCCGGGGCGACCCCCAGCGCCACCGCGGGCAGGATCAGGTGCAGCAGCCGGTCCCACAGCTGCGCCCCGGGGGCGAGGTACTCGGCGCCGACCCCGGTCATCCCGGTGGCCGGCAGCAGCGGGAAGCGATAGGCCAGCAGCAGCACCAGCATCAGCGCCAGCCAGAACGCCGGCACCGAGTACAGCACCAGCGTGCCCACCGTGACCACGGCGTCGACCAGCGTGCCGCGCCACACCGCGGAGATCACCCCGGCGAGGACCCCCAGCGCGAAGATCAGCACCAGCGAGACGCCGCACAGCACCAGCGTGTTGGGCAGCGCCTCGCCCAGGATCTCGAGCACGGGCCGCTGCTGGAAGAACGAGTGGCCGAAGTCCAGCCGCAGCAGGCTGACGAGCCACTTGCCGTACTGCACCGGCAGCGGCTGGTCGAGGCCCAGGTTGTGCCGCATGTGGTCGGCCACGTCGGGCGGGAAGTCGGGGTGGATGAAGTGGTCCTCGGGGCTCCCCGGCGCGGCGTGCAGCGCGAAGAACAGCACGGTGCAGACGCCCAGCGTGGCGGGCAGCGCCAGCAGCGTGCGGCGGGTGACGTAGCCCAGCATCGCGCTACCGCGGGTACCGCTGCTCCGCCGCCGGCACCCACCACTGGCCCAGGTTGCCGAACAGCCACAGCGTGTCGATGCGCACGTCGCGGAAGCGGCCGTCCACCGCCACGAGCTCGTCCCGCCAGTACAGGAAGCACACCGGCTGGTCCGCGTGGATCGCGGCCTGCAGCTCCTGCCAGCAGCGCGCCGCCTCGTCGGGGTCGGTGGTCGCCAGGCCGCGGTCGATCAGCTCGTCCACGCGTGCGCTGGAGTAGCCCCCGTAGTTGTATGCCGCTCCGGTCTTCCACAGCGGGGTCGGATCGACGAACAGCGAGGCGCTCCACCCGGTCAGCGCCGCCTCGAAGTCGTGGGCCCGGAGCTTCTCGAAGAACGCGTTGCCCTCCACGGTGGCCAGGCGCACGTCGACGCCGGCGCGGCGCAGCTGCTCCTGGAGGATCACCTGGGCCTGCTCGCGGCGGGTGTTGCCGGCGTTGGTCTCGAGGGTGAACGCCAGCCGCCGGCCGTCGCGGTCCAGCCAGCCGTCCCCGTCGGTGTCGATCCAGCCGGCCTCGGCGAACAGCGCCCGGGCCCGCTCCGGATCGTGCGTCACCGGCTCGATCGCCTCGTTGCGCGTGGCGCACAGCGCCGGCGTGATCGTCCCCACCGCGCGCTCGCCGAACACCTCGTCGCCGCTGGTCAGCAGCGCGGCGATCAGCGTCTCGACGTCGACGGCGTGGGCCAGCGCCTGGCGGACCCGCGCGTCGGCGAAGCGCTCGTCGGCCAGGTTCCACGCCAGGTAGTCGGTGAACCGCCGCCCGCGCCGGTGCACGGCGATCTCGGGGTGGTCGCGGCGCAAGGCCGCGACATCCTCGATCCGCAGGCCGGGCATCAGGTCGACGCGCCCGGCCTTGAGCTCCAGCAGCCGCGTGCTGTACTCCGGGATCACGCGGAAGATCACGCGGTCGAGGTACGCGGGCGCAAACGGCGCCGGGGCCTCGTCCCGCTCCAGCACGAGCTCTTGATCCCGCTCCCAGCGCGCGACGCGGAACAGCCCGGCGGTGACCGGCGCGGTGCTCTGCGGCGCGCCGCGCAGCTGGTCGCGCGGCCAGTCGCGGAGCACGTGCTCGGGGACCAGCGCGTAGCCCCCCGCGTGGGCCAGCATCGTGTCGCGGTCGTAGGCGTGGTCGAAGTGGACCGTGACGGTGTGGTCGTCGACCCGCTCGACCGGGTCCGCGGCCCGCAGGTGGCGCAGGCCCGACGCCGCCGAGGAGCCCACCGCGGGGTCGCGCATCAGCGCCAGGCTGAACACCACGTCGTCGGCGTCCACCGGCTCGCCGTCGCTCCACGCCACGTCGTCGCGCAGCTGGAACGTCAGCGCGGTGCCGTCGTCGCTGAACGACCAGCGCTCGGCGAGGTGGGGCTGGTAGCGGCAGCGGCACTCGAAGGTCGGGATCACCAGCAGCGGGTAGAGGAAGTCGAGGATCTGGCCGCTGAGGTCGGAGCGGCTGACCACCGGGTTGAGCACGTCGGCGTCGGCCGGGTAGGCGACCACCAGGGTGTCCCCGCGCTCCGGCCCGGCGGGCTCCTCCGCGCCGGCGGCGCCGGGGTCGGCCGGATCGCCGCCGGGCGCCTCGCCGCCGCGATCCCGGCGGCAGCCGCCGGCGAGCCCCAGGCACGCCACCAGGGACAGCGCCAGGGCGACCCGCGGTAGCCCCCCTCGTGCAGCAGGATTCATGCGTGATTCCAGTCGGTTGAGCCGAGCTTCCCGGCTGCCTCTCCAGTATGCTGACCGCCCTGGAAGGGGGTCAAGACGAGGGGGTGCCGAGGAAAAAGAAGTCCCCACCGACGGGGCCGCCCAGAAACCCGAGGAAAGCAATAGAGAACGGCATACAGAACTGGCTTCAGCCCTTGCTGTTCGGTTGGTATCGTTTGTACATCGGGTCGATTGCGGCCCGGGCGAAAGAGGGACCAACAGAGAGGGACAGGGAGGGCGACATGAGACACCTCTGGATCATCACGCTGGGCTTCGCATTCATCCTCTTCATGGGGTGCACGCAGCTCGATCCTCCGGACCTCGACGACCATGACGCCGGCAGCGACGACGACGCCGGGGACGACGACGCCGCGGACGACGACGCCGGCGACGACGACGCCGCGGACGACGACGCCGGCGACGACGACATGGGCGACGACGACATGGGCGACGACGACAGCGATCCGCTGACGCCCTACGACGGCCCGGTCGAGGGTCGCGTCCAGGGCAACGTCACCGACGTCGACGGCGCGCCGCTCGAGGGCGTCACGGTGGCGCTCGAGGGCAACGGCACCCAGCTGACCGACGCCAACGGGTTCTACCGCTTCTCCGGCGTGGCGCCCGCGCTGATGGCGGTGTCGTTCACCAAGGACGGCTACTCGTCCAACTACGACCTCGTGGAGGTCGAGGCGTGGGAGACCAAGTCCTCCAGCGCCCGGCTGCTGGCGGTGGACGGCGTGTTCACCGTGCCCGGCGACCTCGGCGGCACGATCGACATCACCGACGCGGTGGTCGACTTCGGGCCCAACTCGTTCGTCGACGGCCAGGGCCAGCCGGTCACCGGCCCGGTGGACGTGACGGTGACCCACGTCGACCCGACCACCACCGAGCTGCGGGCGGCGCCCGGCGACACCCGCGCGCTCAACGCCCAGGGCAACGAGGCCGCGCTCCAGTCGTTCGGGATGCTCGAGGTGACGATGGAGGCGAACGGCAACCCGGTGCAGCTGGCCCCCAACACCACCGCGGGGCTGGAGCTGCTGCTCCCCGACCCGCTGCCCAGCGGCCAGGACTACGTCACCGAGGGGATGAACATCGGCCTGTGGTGGTACGACGAGACCCGCGGGCGGTGGATCGACTCCGGCAGCGGGACCGTCGGCCAGTCCACGACCCAGCCCGGGCGCCTCGCCTTCTTCGCCGACGTGGACCACTTCACGTGGTGGAACTGCGACGACGCGTTCTCGCTGACCTGCGTGCGCGGCAAGGTCGTCGACGTGGGCGGCAACCGGATCCAGGGGGCGCAGGTGTGGGCCGAGGGCGAGGACTACGCCGGGACCACCGAGGGCGTCACCGACCAGGCCGGCGACTACGTCATCTGGCCGGTGCGCCAGAGCTCCAGCATCAACCTGCGCGCCGACGTCACCGTGGGCAACGAGAACCACGACGTCCAGCAGGGCCCGTACGCGACGCCGGGCACCAACGTCCCGGGCTTCGAGGTCCAGGGCTGGACGCCGACGATCAACGAGGTCATCGCCCAGGGCATGGACCCGATGGAGTGCGCCGAGATGCCCGACCTGGTGATCCCGACCTGCGTGATCGCCGGCGAGGTCTCCGTGATGCGCCTCGAGATGTACAACCCGGCGCTGCCCGGCTACGGCGTCAGCGTCGTGGGCGGCAACGGCTACTTCTACGAGCCCACCGGCGACCCCGACACCTGCATGCAGTCGGAGCCCGGCGACCTGCCGCCCGAGAGCTGGGACAAGGTCGACCAGGACCAGGACTTCGTCGGCCCGCTGAACCAGGGCATGGACCCGATCGGCGCCGGCGGCCGCGTCGAGGTCTACGACGACTCGCACCAGATGGACATGGACAAGACCCAGCGCGAGCCCGGCGACATCTTCTACGACAACGTCAACTCGCCGGACTTCGCCTACGAGCAGGACCTCGACGTGTACGCCTACGGCGAGCAGGGCGGCCTGCCCGAGATGGAGATCCTCGACAAGCTGCCGCTGGACCGCGAGCTGGTCCAGCAGACCCCCGCGGTGGACCAGAACCTGGTGATCCACAAGGGGCAGCCGCTGCAGATCGAGACCAACACCGGCGACGACACGTGGGGCACGATGGTCTACATCGTCCCCGACGACCAGCAGGAGCAGGCGCTGATCGCGCGGTACGTGGACGACGGGGTGATCGAGATCCCCGCGGACGCCACGGCCACGATGCCGGCCGGCCCCGCCTCGCTGCTGATCTTCCGCGCCAAGGCCGAGTCCACCGACCTGCCCACCGGCTACAAGGCCCGGATGGTCGGGATGACCGGCAGCGGGATGCCCTGCGAGATCGTCGAGTAACCGCCCCCACAGACCCCCGGGCGTCCCCAGGACGGGACGCCCACCTCCTCCCCCCTATTCTCTTTCTTCCCCCCTTTGCGCCTCTGCGCCTCCGTCCGTGCCGGCCGGGAGCGGACGGACGCATTCCCCTCCTTTGCGCAGCCGTCCGTGACGGACGGCCCCGCCAGCCAACACCGCACTGTATGCCCCGGGCCGACCTCGATCACGCCCGGCGCCGGCTCCTCGGCGCAGCGCGCCAGCGCTTCGGGGCAGCGGGTGTGGAACGCACAGCCCGCAGGGGGATCGGTGGCGCTCGGCACGTCGCCCTCCAGCGGCCGCCGTCGCAACCCGAGCTCCTCGGCGGCGCCCGGCACGGACGCCAGCAGGGCGCGCGTGTAGGGGTGTCGCGGGTCGTCGAACAGCGCCTCGACGGGGGCCTGCTCGACCACCTGGCCGAGGTACATCACCGCCACGCGGTGGCTGACGTGGCGCACCACCGCCAGGTCGTGGGAGATGAACAGGTAGGCCAGCCCCAGCTCGTCCTGCAGGTCGCACAGCAGGTTGAGCACCTGGGCCTGGACCGAGGCGTCCAGCGCGCTGACCGCCTCGTCGCAGACCACGAACCGCGGCCCCAGCACCAGGGCGCGCGCGATGGCGATCCGCTGGCGCTGACCGCCGCTGAAGTCGTGGGGGTAGCGGCCCGCCAGCGCCGGGTCGAGGCCCACGCGCTGCAGGACCTCCTCGACCTTCCGGGTCGCGGCGCCGCCCCGCGCGCGGCCGTGGACCACCAGCGGCTCGGCCAGCGCCTGGCCGACGGTCATCCGCGGGTTGAGGCTGGCGTACGGGTCCTGGAACACGACCTGCATCTCGGTCCGCAGTACGCGCAGCGCCTCGCCCCGCAGCGCCAGCACGTCGCGGCCGTCGAACACCACGCGACCGCGGTCGGGGTCCAGCAGGCGCAGCACGCAGCGGCCGACCGTGCTCTTGCCGCAGCCCGACTCGCCGACCAGCCCCAGCGTCTCGCCGGCGCCCACCTCGAGGTCCACGCCGCGCACCGCGTGGACCCGGGCGGCGACCCGCAGCAGCAGCCCGCGGCGAACGGGGAACGCCTTGTGCAGGCCCCGCACCACGAGCAGCGGGTCGCTCATCGCCCGTCCAGCTCCTCGAGGCGGTGGCACGCGGCGTGCTGCCGCTCGCCGGCCGGGCGCAGGGCCGGCAGCTCCTCGCGGCAGCGCTCCACGGCGTGGGCGCAGCGCGGGTGGAACGCGCAGCCCGGCGGCCGCGCGGGGCCGGTGGGGACCGCCCCCGGGATCGACGCCAGCCGCGCACCGCCGCGCCGCCCGGCGCCCTCCCCCGCCACGCTCGGCCGGCTCCGCAGCAGCGCCCGCGTGTAGGGGTGCCGCGGGGTCGCGAACAGCGCGCCGCTGGGGGCCTGCTCGACGCAGCGCCCGGCGTACATCACCGCGACGCGGTCGACCACCTCGGCGACGACGCCGAGGTCGTGGGAGATCAGCAGCAGCGCCATCCCCCGCTCCCGCCGCAAGGTCGCCAGCAACGCGAGGATCTGGGCCTGGACGGTCACGTCGAGGGCGGTGGTCGGCTCGTCCGCGATCAGCAGCGCGGGGTCTCCGGCCAGCGCCATCGCCAGCATCGCCCGCTGGCGCATCCCGCCCGAGAACTCGTGGGGATAGTCCCGGGCCCGCGCCGCCGGATCGGGGATCCCCACGTCGCCGAGCAGGCGCTCCGCCTCGGCCCGCGCCGCGGCGCGCCCGGCGTCGCGGTGCGCGCGCACCGCCTCGGCGATCTGGGCGCCGATCCGGAACACCGGGTTCAGCGCGGTCATCGGCTCCTGGAACACCATCGCCACGTCGCCGCCGCGGAGCCGGCGCAGCCCGGCCCCGGACAGGCCGGCCACGTCCCGGCCCGCCACCACCACCCGGCCGCCGGCCACCCGCGCCGGGGGCTCGGGCAGCAGCCGCAGCGCGGCCAGCGCCGCCACCGACTTGCCGCAGCCGGACTCGCCGACCAGCCCCACCGCCTCGCCGGCGCCGACCGCCAGGTCGAGGCCGTCCACCGCGGGCACGGGGCCCCCGTCGGTGTCGAACACGACGCGCAGGCCGTCGAACTGGAGCAGGGGTCGGGGCGGGTCCACCCCTCCACGGTAGGGAAGCGATCCGGGACGCGTCAACGCCAGCAGCGGTCGTACGGATCGGGGGAGAACCCGTCGTCGCAGCGCCAGCAGCAGGGCGGGTGGTGGGGGTACACGCCCCAGGCCACCAGCTGGTCGTAGAACCCGTAGCGGACCGTGACGCTGGCGAACGACCAGCGCTCGGAGTCGAACGAGGTGTAGTGCACCTGGTTGCTCACCTCGCGCCCGATCCCGGTGGAGGCGCGGTCGTCGTCCCAGCGGTACTCGTCGTGGTACGGCGCACGGCTCGCCCCGCCGTAGGCGTCCGCGCTGCGCTTGGCCGAGGACCCGGCCTGCGGGACGGCCTCCTCGGCGGCCTCGGCGTCGCCCCAGCCGCCCCGGTCGCGGGACTCGGCGGAGGAGTCGCCGTCCCAGCCCGATCGGCCCCTCTCACCGCGGTAGGGCCGGTCCCAGTTGGGATCGATCGACACGGGCGGGGGGGGCGGCCGGCGCTCGCGATAGGCGACCACCTCGATCTTGCCCACCTCCGAGGTGTCCCCGACCCACTCGGCGTACGAGGAGTCCGCCTCGGTGAAGTAGAACTTGCGGGCCGTCGAGGTCCCGGTCTGCCACCCGGTGATCGTCGCCGAGGCCCACGGCTCGAGGACCCAGCGCGGCCCGTCGGCCGGCGCCGTCTTCGATGCGTCGATCGTGTTGAGGCCGTCCACCGCGATGTGCAGCGCGACCCGGTCGCGGGTGTTGTTCGTCACCCGGATCGCGTACTCGCAGCCATCCTGGGCCTCGACGTAGGTCCGGCCGCGGTGGACCGTCTCGCTGGCGGTGTAGCCGCAGACCGTGACGTCGACGTGGATGCCGTTGCTCGACGCCGCGCCGGCGGACAGCGCGGGCCACGACGAGGCGAGCAGCGCCAGGACCAGGAACCAGGACGGACGAGGGGACATCGGGGCACCTCCTGGGATGGATAGACAGGGGAGGCGCGGGAGGGGTTCCGGAAAAGATCGAGCTCGATCCCGAGCGCGAGCTCGCGAGCCCGGGGGCGAGTCCGAGGGCGAGGGCTCGATCGAGGGCGGGCTCGAGCTCGGGGGGGCTCAGCGGCGGCGGCCGAGCAGGCCGGTGGTCAGCACCCCGACGAGCAGCAGGCCCGGGAACCCGGCCAGGGCGGTGGTCTCGTCGCCGTCGCAGTCACAGCCGCCGGGGTCGGTGGCGACGTCGTCGTCCCCTGCGTCGTCGTCGGTGGCGTCGTCGTCCGAGCCGTCGTCGTCCGAGCCGTCGTCGTCGCTGGCGTCGTCGTCCGAGCCGTCGTCGTCCGAGCCGTCGTCGTCGCTGGCGTCGTCGTCCGAGCCGTCGTCGTCGGAGCCGTCGTCGTCGCTGGCGTCGTCGTCGCTGGCGTCGTCGTCCGAGCCGTCGTCGTCCGAGCCGTCGTCGTC
>CAZOYV010000003.1:49186-70021 GCA_964584075.1 uncultured Rickettsiales bacterium
CGTCGTCCGAGCCGTCGTCGTCCGAGCCGTCGTCGTCGCTGGCGTCGTCGTCCGACGCGTCGTCGTCGCCGGTGAAGGTGTAGGTCTCCCCGGTGGGCCACGCCAGGCCATCGAGCAGCACGTCGACGTCGACGGTGCCGGGCGCGTGGGCCGGGGCCTGGACCTCGGCCCAGCCGTCGTTGTGGACCACGTGGTTCGTCGAGTGGGCGGCGCCGAACGCCAGCCCGCTGCAGTGGTTCAGGGCCACGCCGTGCAGGTCGATCCAGTTGCCGCCGGCCTGTCCGCCCTGGCCAGGGGCGATGGTCCACGCGGGCGGATCGGCCAGCACCGAGAAGTTGCCCATCGGGTTCCACGGCGAGAAGTGGATCCCGTCCAGCAAGACCGCCGAGTCGTAGATCCCGTCGGACTGCTCGGCGAGATCGAACTCCAGGAAGATCGTCTCGCCGCCCACCACCGGGGCGGTCAGCAGCAGCCAGCCGGTGCTCCCCCCGCGGGCCGTCCCGTCGCAGCCGTCGAAGCCGGTCCCGGACAGCTCGATGTCGTTCCACTCGTAGACGATGTCCACATAGTTGACGGTGATCACGTCCCCCGCGGGGTCCACCGCGATGTGGCCCATCCAGGCCATCGACTCCAGGTAGATGTCGAAGAAGTCGGTGTAGGCGGATCCGACGAAGTCGGGGTACTCGCGGGTCAGGAACTGGAAGGCGAGGACCAGCGAGTGGGCGCCTGCCGGCACGTCGAGGTCGAACGAGAACCCCACCTGGTCGCCCGCGTTGCCGTACGGCGGCATGTCGTCGTCGTTGCAGCCCCCGAGGTTCCCCAGGTCGCCGGTGTAGATCACCGCCATCGCGCCGCCGAGCGCCGGCTGGATCGCGCCGAGGCTGCCCACCACGCCGCGCATCGAGCCGTCCCCCCACTCGGTGAGGTTGCCGACGTCGCCCAGGTCGACCTCGGCGGCGACGAGCAGGTCGGACGCCGGGTCCGCGGAAGCGGTCCCGGCCCACAGCGCCCCGGCCAACCACAGCAAGCTCCATCTGCGCATCGCCCGTGTCCCTCCTCGCCGTTCCCCGGCGGCGTACCCCGGGTTCCCATTCTACCGTTCCTTGCACGGGAACCATACGGCGGTATACTGCCGGAGCCTCCCGTGGTCCTCCGGAGGAGATCGCGCGGGGAGGGAATTCCATCCAGTCGCGGCGCGCAGGTCGGGTGGTCCGCGGCCGCACCGGAAAGGACCGAGCGATGTCTGAAGGCGGTGGCTTCTTCGACCGGCTGACCAACCTGTGGAACGGGTTCTGGAGCCTGTGGATCGGAGGGCGCGAGAAGAAGAACCCCGAGGCCGTCTACGAGGCCGCGATCAACGAGCGCGTGCGCCAGTACGGAGACCTCAAGAAGGCCGTCTCCAACATCATCTACCTGCGCAACAAGATCACCAAGGAGCTGGAGCAGAAGCAGAAGGAGATCAGCGAGATCACCGCGCAGATCCCCGTCGCGGTGGACGAGGGCGAGGACGAGGTCGCGCTGCACCTGATCCAGCAGAAGGACACCCTCGCCTCCGAGATCGAGCAGCTCCAGGCGGATCTCGAGAAGACCAAGAACGAGGCCGAGGAGGCCAAGACGTCGCTGGTCGCGTTCCAGGGCGAGATCGAGAAGCTCAAGAAGGAGAAGGAGTCGATGCTGGCCCAGAAGGAGCACGCCGAGGCCCGCATCAAGATCCAGGAGACCCTCTCCGGGCTGTCCACCGACGCCGACATCAAGGCCCTCGAGAACGTCCGCGAGCACATCGGCAAGATGCAGGCCCAGGCCGACATGGGCGCCGAGCTCGGCGACGCCTCGCTGGACACCAAGCTCAAGAAGATCAAGGCCAAGGCCGCGTCCAGCTCGGCCCAGGCCCAGCTCGACGCGATCAAGAAGGCCCGCGCCGCCCAGCAGGCCGAGGCGGCGGGCAAGAAGAACCTGTAGCTAGCTCCGCGCCTTCCAGGTCTCGATCTCGCCGGGGTACTCGGTCCCCTCCAGCACCTTCGGATCGGTCAGCACGTCGACGCCGTCGTCGGTGACCAGCACGGTGTGCTCGTACTGCGCCGAGAGCTTCTTGTCGCGGGTCTTGACCGTCCAGCCGTCGCGCAGCCGCCGGGTCTGCCAGCCGCCGAGGTTGATCATCGGCTCGATCGTGAACGTCATCCCCGGCTCCATCTGGCGCAGGTCGACGCCGGCGTCGTAGTGGCACACCTGCGGCTCGCCGTGGAACTCGCGGCCGATCCCGTGGCCGCAGTACTCGCGGACCACCGAGCAGCCCTGGGACTCGGCGTAGGGCTGGATCGCCTGGCCGATGTCGGAGACCCGCGCCCCCGGGCGGACCGCGCGGATCCCCCGCCACAGGCACTCCAGCGTGACCTTCATCAGGCGGTGGGCCTGGTCGCTGACGCGGCCGACGGCGTAGGTCCGGCTGGTGTCGCCGTGGAACCCGTGCAGCCGGGCGGTGACGTCGACGTTGACGATGTCGCCCTCGCGCAGCACCTCCTTGCGGCTGGGGATCCCGTGGCACACGACCTCGTTGACGCTGGTGCAGATCGACTTGGGGAACCCGCGGTACTTCAGCGGGGCCGGGTAGGCGCCGTGCTCGACGATGAAGTCGTGGCACAGCTGGTTGAGCGCCTCGGTGCTGACGCCGGGGCGCACGTGGGGCTCGATCATCTCCAGGGTCGCGGCGGCCAGCGCGCACGCGTCGCGCATGTGCTCGATCTCGGCCTCGCTCTTGATCTCGATCGCCTTCACGCCACGCCGCCCTTCACTCCTGGGAGCCCTGGGACCCGTCCCCGCCGCCCTGCCGGGACGACCCACCCCCACCGCGGCGCGGCCGGCGGCGCCGGCGCTTGCTGCCATCGTCGCGCCCGCCACCGCCGTCGCCGTCCCGCGGGGGCCGCCGGTCCCCGCCCCCGGACCCGCGGCTCCGCCCGCGACCGCCTTCCCGGCGATCGCCGGACCGGCCGCGGCCCCCACCACCGCCGCGCCGTCCTCCACCGCGCCGGCCCCCGCCGCGCCGCTCCTCGCGCCGCTGCTGGGCGCTGACCGAGGCCACCTCGCCCCGGCGGATCTTGTCCATGTGCGCCCAGCTGAAGAACCCGCGCAGCGCCGCGGCGAACAGCACGTCGGCGTCGTCCCGCTCCTTGATCGACTTCACGATCGGCAGGAACCCGTCCCAGGCCACCTGCTCCATCGCCCGCTCCAGCTCGGCGACGTGGCGCTCGGTCCAGATCCGGCGGGCGTCCTCCAGCGACGGCAGCTCCTTGTGGATGAAGTCGATCTCCCACTTGTTCTCGAGGATCTTGCGGCAGTTCATCTCGCGGCCCGACATCAGGCTGATCGCGGTGCCGGTCTTGCCAATCCGCGCGGTGCGGCCCACGCGGTGCAGGTAGACCGCGGGGTCCTCGGGCAGCGTGTAGTTGATCACGTGGGTCAGGTCGCTGATGTCGATGCCCCGCGAGGCGATATCGGTGGCCACCAGGAACCGGATCTCGCCGGCCTTGATCCGCCCCATCACCCGCTCGCGGTTGGCCTGCGACAGGTCCGAGCTGATCGGCTCGGCGTCGACCCCCTGGCGCGACAGGAACGACGCGATCATCGCCGTGTCGTCCTTGGTGTTGCAGAAGATGATCCCCGACTCGGGCTCCTCGATGTCGATGATCGTCATCAGCTGGCGCGGCTTGGGGTAGGTCCCGACCGTCTCGTAGAGGATGTGGTCGACGCCCTCGACGGTGCGCGTGTCGGTGGACAGGAACACGCTCTGCGGGTCGGTGGCGTAGCGGTCGACGATGGCGCGGATCTGGTCCTCGACGGTGGCCGAGAACAGCAGCACCTGCGGGCCCGGGGGGATGTGGTCGAGGATCGAGGTGACCTCCTCGAGGAACCCCATCGAGAGCATCTCGTCGGCCTCGTCGAGGCACACGATGCGGCAGGTCCCGAGCTTCAGGTTTCCGCGCCGGATGTGGTCCAGCAGCCGGCCGGGGGTGCCGACCACGATCTCGGTGCCGGCCGCCATCGCGTCGGCCTGGGGCTGGATCCCCACGCCGCCGTAGACCGGCGTGGCGCTCAGATCGCGGTACTTGGCGATCCTCCCCATCTCCTGGCACGACTGGATCGCCAGCTCCCGGGTGGGGGCCAGCACCAGCGCCCGCACCTCGCGGGCCCCGTCCTCGATGCGCTGGACGATGGGGATCCCGAACGCGCTGGTCTTGCCGGTGCCGGTCTTGCTGCGCACCAGCAGGTCCTTGCCCTGCAGCGCCATCGGCAGGCACGCGACCTGCACCGGGGTGGGGTGCTCGTACTCCATCTCGCGCAGCGCCTTGGCGAGCGCGTCGGCGACGCCGAGGTCCTCCCAGCGGGTGTCGGTGTCGAAGGCCTCCTCGGCGGTGGGCTGCCCCTCCTGCTCGGACGTCTCGGGGCTCGTCTGCTCTTCCTGGTCGCTCAAAGTGGGTTCTCCTGACTTCCTGGGCGCCGGCTGTCCTCCGCCGACGTCGACCTAGTCGCCTGTGATGATGTGGAACTCGACGCGACGGTTCAGGACGCGACCGTCCGGCGTGTCCTCGGCGATGGGCATCGTCTCACCATAGCCGACGGCGATCAGCCGCGACTCCGAGATGCCCTTCGAGATGAGATAGTTCATGACCGACTCGGCGCGGCGCTGGCTCAGATCCAGGTTGTAGTCGTCGTCGCCCTCGGCGCTGGCGTGGCCCTGGATCTCCAGGCCGATATCCTCGTACTTGTGCAGGATTCCGGCGGCGTTGTCGAGCACCGGGAAGCTGGACTCCTTCAGCTCGTCGCTGTCGACCTTGAAGTTGATCCCGCGGATCACCCCGACGATCTGGGTCAGGTTGCGCGGCACCTCGTCGGGGCAGCCGTCGTCGTCCTGGTAGCCGTTGGGGTTCTCGGGGTCGTTGGGGCACAGGTCGTCGGGGTCGAGGATCCCGTCGCGATCGTTGTCCTTCTCCGGGCAGCCGTCGGCGTCCTCGAAGCCGTCCTCGTCCTCGGCGTGGTTGGGGCACTCGTCGTCCTCGTCGGCGAACCCGTCGCGGTCGTTGTCGTCCTCGGGGCAGCCGTCGTCGTCCTCGAACTCGTCCCAGTCCTCCGGGGTGTCGGGGCAGTCGTCGTAGCGGTCGGGGATCTCGTCGCGGTCGTTGTCGTCCTCGGGGCAGCCGTCCCCGTCGCGGAACTGGTCGTAGTCCTCGGGGGTGTTGGGACAGTCGTCCTCCCAGTCGAGGAAGTCGTCGAGGTCGTTGTCCTCCTCGGGGCAGCCGTCCCAGTCCTCGAAGTCGTCGAAGTCCTCGGGCACGTCGGGGCAGTCGTCGACCTTGGACGGGATCCCGTCGCCGTCGGGGTCGTCGGGGGGACCGCCGAGGATCACGAACACCGAGCCGGTGATCGCCAGGTTGTCCCAGCGGTCGCGGAACTCGCCGTCGACGAGCACCGCCTCGCTCTCGTCGTTGGCCCCGAGGATCATGAAGTAGCGGGCGTCGATCCGCATCCCGAGGCGGCTGATGAACAGGATCTTGACGCCGCCCCCGGCGTCCATCGCGAAGTCGGTGTCGGGGTTCTTGGGCTGGAGGTTCTCCTCCTCGCCCTGGCCCTCCGACTGGCGGTTGATCTGCAGGTGACGCAGCCCGGCGCCGACGGAGAGGTACGGCACCGCGGGCCACTTGCCCATGTGCACGACGAAGTCCACGTGGGGCAGCAGCACGTGGGCCCGGCGCTGGCGCTGGTGCGTCAGCGTGGGTACATAGCGGAACGTGATGTCCAGGCCGACGTACTCGGTGAAGTTGACCCCGAAGCGACCCCCGAGGGTGCCGTTGTTCTGGAAGTTCTCCTCCTCCTGGAAGAACACGTGGTAGCCGCCGAAGACGTCCACCGACACGCTGCGGGGCTTGATCCCGGGGATGTGCCAGATCTGCTTGGCCTCCGCCACGGAGGGGCCCGGCGAGGCCAGCGCCAGCCCCAGCGCGATCAGGATCGGGAACCAAGAGCGTCTCATCGGAAGAACCGCGCGGGAGTCTATAGCTGGATCGTCCCGGCGAGGCAATCCTGGGCTACGATCCTATGCGGTATGGCGAGGCGAAGACCAGGACTCGCGGCCCTCGCGGCGGCGCTGTTCACCGTGGGCGTCACCATCGGCTGCGCCGACGAGGTCCCCGGCGGCCTCGAGCACGTCGTCGACGGGCGCTTCGCCCACTGGCCGGTGGACGGCGAGCACGGCGACGCGTGGCGCACCTCGGGGGACGCGGCGCTGTCCACGGCGGGGGGGGACGACCCCCACCTGGTGATCGAGGCCCTCGGCTCGGCCCACGCCGGGGCCGTGACCCTCGTCCCGGTGCAGCCGGAGGCGGACCTCGAGCTGACGTTCCGGCACGAGGGCGGCGCCGGGCGGCTGCTGCTGACCCTCGACGACGGGGGCTCGCCGCAGACCGTCGAGCTCCCCGCGGCGCCCGGCTGGCGCGAGGTGTCCCTCGACGTGCACCCCGCCCGCGACGGGATCCGGCTGCGGTTCCAGGACGCCCCCCACGACGACGCGACCCTGCAGCTCGACGACGTGCACCTGACCGCCCCCAGCGAGGGGCCGCGCACCGAGGAGCCGCCGATCCGGGTGCTGTTCGTGATCCACGCCGAGCCCGACGTCGGGGACGCCGAGCGGTACGCGGCGCGGCGCGACGAGCTCGCGCAGGTCGCCGACCTGGCGGAGTCGTACGGCCTGCGGCTGACCGTGCTGCTCAGCGGGCCGCACGCCGAGTGGGCGGTGGACCAGGGCGACGAGGCGTTCTACCGCGACCTGCAGCAGCGCGGCCACGAGATCGGCAGCCACACCCACCCGGTGTACTTCGTCGAGCACAACAACTGGGCGGTGGGCGACATCTTCGAGCCGGGGATGGCCGAGCAGCAGTGGAGCGACCACCGCGGGTGGGTCGACCAGGTGGTGGACCCCGCGACCAACACCACGATCTCGGCCTACGCGCCGATGGCCCAGATGCCGGCGCTGATGACCGGCCACGGCTTCACGCTCGACCTGGCGTCGGTGGCCGCCACCGCGCCCGACGGCAGCTCCCGCGAGGCGGTGGCCTGGGAGCAGCTGGGCCACCACCCGCACCACCCGTACCGCCCCGCCGACCGCGCGGTGGCGGGCGAGGAGCTGGCCGGCGACCCCGGCGCCCCGTACCTGACCGTCGGCCACGCCGCCCAGGTGGGGCGCGCCCAGGCCCACGGCGGTCCGTGCCTCGCCGCCGACTACATCCGGATCTTCGACCAGACCGTCGATCGCTGGACCGCCCACCAGCGCGCCGAGGCCCAGGACGGCGAGGACCTGGTGTGGGTCTTCGGCCTGCTGCACCACCTCGGGGAGTGGGACGAGCACGGCGCCGAGCTGGAGACCGTGCTGCGACACCTGCAGGACACCGCGCTGGAGCAGACCTCGGCCGAGGGCAACGTGATCGCCACCGGCGCCACCGCCCAGGAGGTCGCCGCCGCGTACGAGGCGTGGGAGGCGGCCCACCCCGACGCGGCCGGGTTCTCGTTCACCGTGCCGCCGTGAGGCCCCTCCGCTACAATCGCGCCCAGGAGGTGGACATGCCCCACCGGTTGCGGGTCAAGGACGTGATGAGCCACGACCTCATCACACTCAGCGAGGACGAGTCCCTGGACCTCGTCGAGCAGGTGATGCGGCTGGGCCGCATCCGCCACCTGCCCGTCACGCGCGGCGAGGCGCTGGTCGGGTTGATCACCCACCGCGATCTGCTGCGCGCGTCGATCAGCGCGCTGGCCGACATCGACGACAGCGAGCGCCAGGAGATCCTGTCGGGGGTCAAGGTCCGCGAGATCATGAACACCGAGGTGCGCTCGGTGGACCCCGAGACCCCGCTGTCCCAGGCCGCGGCGCTGCTGCTCGAGCACCGCTACGGCTGCCTGCCGGTGGTCAACCGCCGCGGCCAGCTGGTGGGGATCGTCACCGAGGCGGACTTCCTGCGGTTCTCGATGGTGCTGATCAAGCGGCTCGAGGAGATCGAGGCCGCCGACTGAGCCGGCCCTCGCGTCGGGCTCAGCCGCCGTCGTCCTCGGCCGCCGAGGCGGCGACGCGATCGGCCAGCGGCGTGCCCTCCATGCTCTGCTTGCCGGCCAGCTGCAGCACCAGCTCCTCGTCGACGTAGCGCCGCATCGCGTCGACGATCTCCGGCTTCCAGCGCTCGACCCGGCCCTCCTCGAGGATCGCGATCACCTTCTCGATGGCCATCGGCTCGCGGTAGTGCCGCTTCTGCGTCAGCGCGTCGAACACGTCGCAGATCCCGATGATCTGGCCGCCATCGGGGAAGTCCTCGCCCGACAGCCCGAACGGGTAGCCGGCGCCGTCGAGGCGCTCGTGGTGCGTCGCCGCGATGAACGGGATCTCCTCGAGCCCCTCGGGGAAGTGGATCCGCTTGAGGATGTCGTGGGTCAGCTGGGGGTGCAGCCGGATGTGCTTGAACTCCTGGGTCGACAGCGCGCCGGGCTTGCGCAGCACCGCGTCGTCGATCCCGATCTTGCCGTAGTCGTGGAGCAGCGCGGCCCAGTACAGCCGCTTGCACTGCACGCGATCCCAGCCCATCCGCTCGGCCAGCCGGCGGCTGTACTTGGCGACCCGCCCGGAGTGCCCGGCGGTCAGCCCGTCGCGGGCGTCGATGCTGGCGGCCAGGACCTCCATCATCGACTCGATCATCCGCTCCTGCTCGACCAGCAGGTACATCGACTCGACGATCAGCCCCAGCTGGCGCCCGACGGCGAGCAGGAACTCCAGCATCTCGTCGTCGAACGGGGTCTGCACCGTCAGCGTGTCGACGTAGATCGCGCCCCAGGTGCGCTTGAGGCTGGTCAGCGGCGCGGCCATCACCGAGCGCACCATCTGGAACGCCAGGGTGTGGGCCTCGGCCAGCCGCTCGTCGCTGGGGGCGTCGCGGCTGACCAGCCCGACGCGGTCCTGCATCACCTGGCCGACCAGGCCCCGCGAGGGCGTGAAGCTGGCGCTGATCTGCCCCTGGACCCGCGTCGCGACGGCCAGCGGCTCCGACATCCCCGGCTCGTCGAGGATCAGCGCGGCGCGCTCGCCGGGGAGCTGGTCGAGCACCGTCTCGAGGGTGATCTGGTACATCTTGTCGCGGTCGCGGGCCGCGGTCAGGCGCCCGCTGAGCTGGTACAGGCTGCCCAGCCGGCGGGTGGAGACCGCGTCCAGCCGCGCGGTGGTCGGCTCCTTGCCGACGTAGCGCGAGTGCTCCAGATCGATGGTCCGCAGGATCTCGGTCTTGGAGGCCGACTCCAGCACGCTGGTCGAGGACTCGGTGAGCCCCTTGGGCTCGATCCGGATCGAGTGGCCGTCGGGGCTGCCCAGGTGGATCCAGCTGCCGAACGGCAGCGGGATCTCGCGGATCCGCATGCCCTGCAGGAACGACCCCGAGGTGCTGTCCAGGTCGCGGTAGACCCAGCCGCGCTCGCTCTTGACCAGCAGCGCGTGCCGCCGCGAGACGAACTGGCTGAGGATGCACACGTCGCTGTCGGAGCTGCGCCCGATGCGGACCTGGTCGCCGCGCACGGTGTAGGTGTGCTCGCGACCGTCCTTGTCGCGGTGCACGACGGTGACCATCCCGGAATCGCCCTGCGCCATCGTCCCTCGTTCTAGACTCTCAGGGAACTATAGTACGGAGTCGCCATGTACGCTCGCCTGCTCGCCTCTTTGTCCCTAGGCACGATCCTGCTGGCTGGCTGCCCCGGCGACCCCGACGACGACGCCCCGGCGGACGACGACGGCGGCGACGACGACGGTGGCGACGACGACGGCGGCGACGACGACAGCGGCCCGTCGGAGCTCGACGCGTTCATCCTCGAGCAGATGGAGGTGGGGCGGATCCCCGGCCTCGCGGCGAGCGTGGTCCGCGACGGCGAGATCGCGTGGTCGGCGGGGTACGGCTGGGCCGACATCGAGGCCGGGCGCCCGGCCACGCCGGACACCGAGTTCCTGCTGGCCTCGGTGTCCAAGACCGTCACCGCGGTGGCGCTGATGCAGGTCTGGGAGACCGGCGCGTTCGAGCTCGACGACGACGTGGACCAGCACCTGCCGTTCGCCGTGGACAACCCGAGCCACCCGGGCGAGCCGATCACCGTGCGCCAGCTGCTGACCCACACCTCGTCGATCCGCGACAACTGGAGCGTGATGGACACGCTGTACGTCGACGGCGACTCGCCGATCGCGCTGGGGGCGTTCCTCGAGGACTACCTGACCCCCGCCGGCGCGCACTACGACGCCGAGAAGAACTTCCTGCAGGCCGCGCCCGGCCAGACGATGGCGTACTCCAACATCGGCGCCGCCCTCGCCGGCTACCTGGTCGAGGCGATCACCGCCACGCCGTTCGACGCCTGGTGCGAGGACCACATCTTCGACCCGCTGCAGATGGACGGCTGCGGCTGGCACCTGGCCGACGTGGACCTCGACCAGCTGGCCGTGCCCTACCGGATGTGGGCCGGGGACTTCGTGCCCGTCGCGCACTACGGCTGGCCCGACTACCCCGACGGCCAGCTGCGCTGCGACGTCGAGGAGCTCGGCCACTTCCTGGCGTCGTTCATCGACGACGGGAGCTGGGGCGACGAGACGATCCTGCTGCCCGCCACCGTCGAGCAGATGCGCACCGTGCAGTTCCCCGCGCTGGACCCGACCCAGGGGCTGATCTGGTACTACTGGACGCTCCAGGGGGACGAGCTGCTGGGCCACGACGGCGGCGAGGTGGGGGCCTCCACCGACCTGTTCTACCGCGTCGCCGACGGGGTCGGGGTGATCGTGCTGATCAACGGCGACAGCGAGCAGAGCTGGGGGGCGATGGAGGCGATCGAGGCGCGGCTGTACGACGAGGGCCCGTCGCTGTGATCGGCTACGGATAGCGCACCGTCTGCGTCGACCCCCCGGTCGACGGGTCCACGACCAGCGGCTGCTGCTGGTGCCCCGCGATGTGGTGCCACGCGTGGAGCTGGTAGCTGCCGTGGGGCACGCCGGTCATCGGCACATTGCCCTCCCAGTCGCTGACCGCGCAGTAGGCGTGGTCGCAGACCAGCACGAAGGCGGTCTCCCACGGGCGCAGCACCGACTGGACCTTCACCAGTCCGGCGCGGTCGAGGGCCACCTCGTGGTTGGTCGCGACGTAGGTGTAGGTGTCCATCCCGCGCAGCGAGACCTGCTCGATCAGCTGCTCGGTCTCGCCGTCGAGCAGCGTGACGCGGTAGGCCTCCGGCGAGTACAGGTAGTTCTCCAGCGTCAGCGTCGTCCCCACCGCGCCGGTCGAGACGTGCGGCCAGAGGCTGCAGCCGCTGTTGGAGATCGTCAGGAACGTCGAGTAGTTCGGGCTCCCGCGGGTGACGCCCTCGAGCCACACCAGCGAGTCGGAGACGCCCAGCGTGCCGCCCCCGCCGCCGTAGGGCCAAACGGTGTCGCCGCAGTCGCTGCGGTTGCGGAACGTGCGCACCTCGGGGGGCTGGACGTTGGTCGCCGCGACGACGTGGACGGTGAACGTCTCGCCGGGGCTGCCGTAGTCCTCCTGGAACTCGCCGTCGACCGCCACCCCCGGCGCCTGCGCCACCGACGGCGGCGAGAACCCGGTGGACCCGTGCATCGCCTCGTGCGCCATCTCGCTGGCCCGGCGGTCCAGGTCGATCAGGATCCACACGGCGAAGGCCAGCAGCACGAGGACGAACAGGACGCGGCCGACCGCGCGGAGGCCCCTGCGCGATCCCTTGCGCCTCGGCTTGCTGGGCTGCTCGGGCGGCTTGGCCTCAGACACGTCCCGACTTCCAGATCCCCCACACCAGGATGCTCCACGTGGAGAACGCCAGCCCGAAGCCGAAGATCGGCAGCAGCGGGATCCCCCAGGGGCGCAGGCTGTGGTCCATCAGCGCCACCGACGATCCCAACACCAGGCCGACGGTGATCATGCCGAGGATGACGCGGTTGGCGGAGCGGTCCCGCTGCTCGAGCTCGGCGGGGTCGGCGGTGTGCACGACCGGCAGCTTGAGGCGGTTGGCCTGGTAGTCGTCCATCACCTGGGTGATCACCGCCGGGGCGCGGTTCATCACGTCGGAGAACGACACGAACATCGCCAGCAGGTCGCGCTGCAGCCGCTCGGAGCTGAACCGCCGGGCCGCCAGCTCCTCGATGTAGGGCTGCATCTCGCCCAGCGGGTTGATCTCCGGGATCAGCGTCTTGGCCAGCCCCTCGGTGGTGACCAGCGCCTTGAGGAACATCGTGAACGCCGGCGTCATCCGCACCTGGTGCCGCACCGCGCCGCTGGCCAGCTCGCGCAGGAAGCCGCCGATCTCGATGTCGGCCATCGCCTTGCCCACGAAGCTCTTGTCCATGATCTCCATCACGTCCTGCTCGAACAGGGCGTAGTTGACCGGCACCTCCTTGATGCCGATCTCGTAGAAGATCCGGGCGATCGAGCGGAAGTCGCGGCGCTGCATCGCCAGCACGATCGCGACGATGTGGTCCTTCATGTCCTCGGACATCCGGCCGACCATGCCGAAGTCCAGCAGCCCCAGCTCGTCGTCGCGCAGCACCAGCACGTTGCCGGGGTGCAGGTCGCCGTGGAAGAACGCGTCCTCGAACAGCATCTTGAACGCCGAGCGGAGGTAGATCCGCCCCAGCTGGGCCATGTCGTGGCCGGCCTCGCGGGCGTCGCGGATCGGGATCCCGTCGAGGAACTCCAGCGTCAGCACCGACGACGTGGTGTAGTCGCGGTAGACGCGCGGGATGCGGATCCCCGGGAAGCCCTCGAAGTTCTCGCGCAGGCGCTGGGTGTGGCCCGCCTCGACGAGGAAGTCGGTCTCGGCGCGCACCGACTTGTCCAGCTCCTTGAGGATCCCCGGGAAGTCGACCATCCGCGCCTCGGGGAACTGGGCCTCCACCGCCGAGGCGAGGAACCGCAGCATGTCGATGTCGGCGGCGATCTGCCGGTGCACGTTGGGCCGGCGCACCTTGAGGACCACGTCGTGGCCGTCGGCCAGGGTCGCGCGGTGCACCTGGGCGATGGACGCGCTGGCCAGCGGCTCGCGGTCGAGGCCGGCGCACAGCTCGTCGGCGTGCTCGGGCAGGCTGCGCCGGATCTCGTCGGTGATGACCTCGGCCGGCAGCGGGTCGACGCGGTCCTGCAGCGTGGAGAACTCGTCGCACCAGTCGGCGGGGATCAGGTCGGGGCGGGTGGACAGGATCTGCCCGATCTTGACGAAGCCGGGCCCGAGCTCGACCAGGACGCGCTTGGCCCGGACCTTCATCTCGGCCGGCTCGGTCAGCCGGCCGCGCTTCCACAGCCCGAAGGCGGCCAGCACCGTCGAGAACAGGTCGGCGGCGCTGCCGAAGAACTGCGCCACCGAGCGGCGCGCGCGGGTGAAGAACCCGACGTTCTCGGTGGGCACCATCCCGGCCTGGTAGGCGATCGCGCCGCCGAGCATGACGTGCCCGACGAGGTAGCCGAACCCGTGGCGCATCAGCACCTGGAGGATCTGGCGCAGGCGGTTGACGTCCTTGATCGCCCGGCCGACGCCGCGGGTGGTGCGCACGATGGTGCGGAAGACCGGCATGGAGCGAGTCTACTACAGCGCGTCGCGCCGCCGCTCTTGACGGTCGGGGGCCGGTGATTACGTCGTTAGGCAAGACGAACGCGGCGGCACAGCGGGGGGACCCCGGCCGACCGCTCGGGAGGAGACGACGATGCCCCTGTTCGACCGACGAAGCCTGTTCGAGGAGATGGAGCGCATGCAGCGCCAGATGAACCGCCTGTCCGGCCAGGTCGCCGGTCCGTCGCGGGTCTATCCGCCGATCAACATCTACGACGCGGCGGACGGCTACCACCTGCGGGTGGAGCTGCCCGGGATCGACCCGGACACGCTGGACGTGACCGTGACGCGCAACGAGGTCGTGCTCAAGGGCGAGCGCAAGGCCCCCGAGCTGGCCGAGGGCGCCCGCTACCACCGCCGCGAGCGCGACTTCGGCAAGTTCAGCCGCGCGTTCGCGATGCCCGACAACATCGACCCCGAGCGGGTCGAGGCGACGTACCGCGACGGCGTGCTCGACGTGGTGCTGGCGCGCCAGCCCGAGACCGGCCCCCGCAAGGTGGCGATCTCCACGGACTGAGGGAGGACGAGACGATGGCCAACGACAACGAGATCGAGATCCGCGACAAGCAGGAGGTGGACGCCACCGCCGGCGAGCCCACCTGGGCCGGGACGTTCTTCACCCCCGCGGCCGACATCTACTCCACCGACGACGCGATCACCGTCGTCGCCGACATGCCGGGCGTGAGCAAGGACGCGCTGGAGATCGACCTGCGCGAGGGTGTGCTGACGCTGACGGGCAAGGTCGAGACCCCGCCCGAGGACTACCGCGAGCTGCAGCGCGAGTACCGCATCGGCGGCTACCTGCGCAAGTTCAACATCAGCGACCAGATCGACCAGTCGGCGATCGAGGCGACGCTCAAGGACGGCGTGCTGACGCTGACGCTGCCCAAGGCCGAGGAGGCCCGCCCGCGCAAGATCCAGGTCCAGGTCGGCTGAGCCCGCCCCCGCGCTACTTCAGGTAGGTCTGGAACCAGCGCACCATGTGGCGCAGCCGCTCGCGGCGGTGCACCGGGGTGCCGCGCCGCGACAGGCCGTGGCCCTCGTCGGGGAAGCGCACCAGCTCGGCCTCGACGCCGTGGCGGATCAGCGCGGTGAACAGCTCCTCGGCCTGGCCGATCGGCACGCGGGTGTCGTCGTCGGAGTGGATGATCAGCGTCGGCGTGGTGATCTGGTCGGCATGGGTGATCGGCGACCACTGGCGATAGCCCTCGGGGTTGCTCCACGGGGTCCCGGGGATGTCGTTCTCGTCGAAGAACTGCTCGTCGGTGGTGCCGTAGGCGCTGACCTGGTTGATCACCGAGCGGCACGGCACGGCGGCCTTGAAGCGCGGGTCGTGGCCGATCAGGTAGGCGACCAGGAAGCCGCCGTAGCTGCCGCCGGTGACGCCCAGCCGATCGGGATCGGCGAGGCCCTCGGCGACGGCCCAGTCCACCGCGGCGAGGGCGTCCTGCATCGGCGCCCCGCCCCAGTCGCCGATGATCGCGTCCATGAACGCCTGGCCGTAGCCCATCGAGCCGGTGAAGTTGACCGCCAGCACGGCGTGGCCGGCGCCGGCGAGGGCCTGGATCTCCGGGTCCCAGCGCTCGCCGACCATCCACTGCGGGCCGCCGTGGAGCGTCAGGATCAGCGGCCGCCGGGGGCCCTGGATCGCGGTGGTCGGGGGGTAGTACCACAGCTGGATGCGGCGCCCCGAGGGCGAGTCGATCCAGTGGACGTCGGGGCTCGACAGCGAGCGGGAGGCCTCGAACGCCGCGTTGACCGCGGTCAGCGGGCGCGCCCCCTGCGGAGCCGCGAAGTCCAGCGTGGCCCGGTCGGCGCCGGCGGGCAGCAGCCACAGCTCGCCGGGGTGGACCGGGTCGGTGACGATCAGCACCACGTCGCCGGTCTGCCGCGCCGCGTGGGCGTCCCAGATCCAGCTGCGGCCCGCGGTCCGCATCGCCAGCGGGCCGCCGGCGGCGGGCAGCGTCGCGAGGTGCCACGTCCCCGGGCCGTCGACGATCGCCTCCACGGCCTCCCCGTCGGGGGTGTACCAGGCCCAGAACACGTGCTGGTCGGCGCCGGCGGTGAGCTCGGTGGGCTCGCCCCCGCCGACCGGCCAGGACAGCAGCCGGCGGCGCCCGCTCTCGTAGCCCTCCTCGAGGATCGAGCGGGTCATCACGGCGCCGCCGTCGGGACGCCACACCGGGGACTGGTCGGGGCCGGGGTTGTCGCTCAGCGGCTCCAGGGTGCCGCCCTGCAGCGGGATCAGCCACACGTCGGTGTCGATGGAGTACACGCCCCCGGCGTGGTCCGCGTCGCGGGTCACGGCCAGCGTGGCGCCGTCGGGGCTCACCGCGGGCTCGCTGAAGTCGTGGTCGCCGTAGGTGATCCGGGTGCCCTCGCCGCCGGCGGCGTCCACCCGGTAGATGTGGGCGAAGCGCCCCTGCTCGCGGTGCGCCCCCTTGCGGTACAGCAGGTCGCGGTGCACGCCGACGTCCTCGCCGGCGAGCTCGTCGAGCTCCACGCCCGGACCGCGGCTGGTGTAGAGCAGCTGGCGACCGTCGGGGGTCCACACCGGCCCCGTCGCCCCGCCCGGCTGGTGGGTGATCTGGCGCGGCTCGCCGAAGAACCCGTCGAAGCGCCAGATCTGGGGGCCCATCGCGCGGGTCGAGACGAACGCCAGCGACGTGCCGTCGGGGGACCACCGCGGGCTCCACTCGTCCGCGGGGTCGGTGGTCAGCTGCACCGGCTCCGAGCCCGGGGCGGTGGCCACGTACCACAGGTCCGACGTCGACTCGTTGGTCGCCACGTCGCAGCTGCGGACCACGAACACCACCGCCGAGCCGTCGGGGCTCAGCCGCGGATCGTCGAGGGAAACGGGGGCGCACACGTCGTCGGGGCGGAAGGCTTCGGCCCGTCCGGGGGTCGGGATCAGCAGGGCGCCCGCCAGGAACAGCATCGTCCAGTGAGGCATGGGTCTCTCCAGCGGCGCGTATCTTCGCACGGCCGCCGTGGCGCTGTCCCATTTGACCAACCGGGGGGGCGTGCCCATATTGGTCCGCACGGACGCATGACGCACCCGATCCCGGCGGTGGTTCGATGAAGGCGATCTACATCCTCGAGGTCGTGCTCGGCTTCGGCGCGCTGATCTTCGTGCACGAGCTCGGCCACTTCCTCGCCGCCAAGTACAACGGCGTCAAGGTCCTCAAGTTCGCCATCGGCTTCGACTTCTGGGGCCTGCGCCTGTTCAAGAAGAGGATCGGCGAGACCGAGTACGTGATCGGGGCGTTCCCGCTCGGCGGGTACGTCAAGATGCTGGGCCAGGAGGACCTTCCCGAGGAGGGCGAGCAGGAGCCGGAGACCTTCCCCGAGGGCCACTTCCTGAGCAAGTCGGTGTGGCAGCGCACGCAGATCATCTCCGCGGGGGTGATCGCCAACTTCCTGCTGGCGTTCGTGCTGTGCTACGGCGCCTACCTGGTCGGCTTCCGCCAGTACGTGCCCGAGGTCGGCGCGGTGGGCTTCGACTCGCTGCAGGCCGGGATGCGCCCCGGGGACGTGATCGAGAGCGTGGGCGGCGACCACGTGGAGTCGTGGACCGAGATGTTCATGGCCTACGCGATGCAGGAGCGGGACCGGACCACCGAGGTGGTGGTCCGCCGCGGCGACGACCTCGTCACGCTGCAGATCCCGGTGCTGCGCGAGGCGGGCTCGCCGATCAACGTGCCCGACTTCGAGCGCGCCACCGGGCTGCGGATCCTCGCGATCCTCGAGCCCTCCCCGGCGGCGGAGGCCGGGATGCAGGGCGGGGACGTGCTGGTCAGCGTCGACGGCGTCGAGCTGCGCGACTGGCAGCACTTCAGCACGCTGGTCTCGGGGCGCCCGGGCGAGACGATCGACCTGGAGGTCGACCGGCCGACGAGCAAGACCGCGTTCGAGCGCGTGGCGCTGACCCTGACGCTGGACGAGACCGACGACCCGTTCGCCCCCAGCCGAACGCTGGGGCTCGGCCCCGGCGAGCCACCGGTGATCGACGCGGTGCTGGACGGCTCCCCGGCGGCGCGGGCCGGGCTGCAGTCCGGCGATCGGGTCGCCGCGGTGGACGGCGTGCCCGTCCAGCACTGGGTCGACGTGTTTCGCCTCGTGGAGTACGCCGAGCCGGGCGTGCCGCTGCCGATCGCGGTGGCGCGCCAGGACCGCCAGGTGGAGATCGAGGTCGTCCCCGAGGCGTCCCAGCACTGGGCGATCGGGATCTGGGGGCTGCCGGTGATCGGGGCGGTGCACCGGGCACCGGACAAGGTCATCGAGGAGGGCGACGGCGGCTCCTCCGGGTGCGGCCCCGCGGAGCCGCCGCGGATCGGGCTGACCGTGGGCTGGGTCGAGCCCGAGGGACCAGCGGCGGCGGCCGGGGTCCAGCCCGGAGACGTGCTGACCCGGGCGCACTACGAGAACACCCAGGGCGAGGCCAGCGAGATCGAGCTGTACAGCTGGAGCTTCTACTACTCGATGCTGTCGTCGTCGCAGGTGGCCGACGGGTTCGTGCGCCTCGATCTGGAGCGCGACGGCGTGCCGATGTCCAAGAGCGTCGAGCTGGTCCCCGATCCGGGCGGGAAGCGCCGCGGGGTGGTCGGCGTCTACGGCGACTACAAGCAGATCTGGGTCCAGATGGGGCCGATCGAGGCGCTGGGGCCGGCGGCGAAGAAGCCGTTCCGGCTGCTCGACGAGTTCCTCAAGGGCTTCCGCGCGATGTTCACCGGGAGGGTCAGCCCGACCACGATCTCGGGGCCGGTGGGAATCCTCGAGATCACCTACTCCGCGGCGTCCGAGGGGCTCGGCGACCTGCTGCTGCTGCTGGCGCTGATCAGCGTCAACCTGGCGATCATCAACTTCCTGCCGATCCCGATCACCGACGGCGGGCACTTCGTGTTCCTGATGATCGAGAAGATCCGCGGCAAGCGGCTCGGCGAGGAGGTGCAGGGCAAGCTGCTGTGGGCCGGCCTGGTGTTCCTGCTGCTGGTCTTCGTGTTCGCCACATGGAATGATCTCGGCCGCATCTTCACTCGCTAGGGGACCCCGACGATGAGCAAGCAGCTCGGCGAACTGCCGATGCCGGCGTGGGCCGACGCCCTGCGGCGGCGCTACCTGGCCGAGGAGGCCAGCCTGTTCCTGCTGCACGGCAACGTGCGAGACCTGGTGCGCGTCGAGGACGGCTACGCGACGCTGGAGGAGTACCTCGAGCGACTGCTGGCACGGGCCAAGGAGGTGGTCGGGTTCTACGACTACAGCCGCGGCCTGCGGTTCTCGCGCAAGGGGATGAAGGACCGCTTCACGCTGGCGGTCAACACCCACCAGATCCTGCAGGGCAAGCCCGAGGTCGGGGACGAGTTCCCGCGGGAGCCGCTGGCGCTGTTCCCGATCCTGGAGAGCTTCCTGACCGACGGCTCGCAGCACGGCGCGATCGTGATGGACTACGTCGAGACCGTGGTCCCCGCCGGCGACCTGTCGTTCATGGGCACCGAGGACCGCAGCTCGCTGGTCACGCTGCAGCGCTGGACCAGCGACCCGGCGATCCTGGGCAGCGACAACCTGATCATCCTGCTCACCGAGAACATGACCGACGTCAACCGCAAGGTGCTGCACAGCCCGCAGCTGGCCGCGATCGAGGTGCCGATGCCTGGGCTGGAGGAGCGAAAGGCGTTCATCGAGCACCTGCGCGAGAGCTACCCCAAGCCGGGGATCACGCCCGCGAAGCTGGCCGACATCACCGCCGGGCTGACGCTGGTCCAGATCGAGGGCATCTTCCGCGCGGTGCGCCAGAGCGGCGGGAAGATCACGTTCGACACGGTCAGCGCCGCCAAGCGCCGGATCATCGAGCAGGAGTGCTTCGGGCTGCTGGAGTTCGTCGAGTCGGAGCACGACTTCAAGGCCGTCGGCGGGCTCGACGAGGTCAAGCGGCGGCTCAACCGCGTGGCCGACCACGTCAAGAAGGGCCGCAAGTCGCGGGTCCCGATGGGGATCCTGTTCGTCGGCCCGATGGGCACCGGCAAGACCTTCGTCGCCGAGGCGTTCGCCAACGAGAGCGACCTGACCTGCGTCAAGTTCAAGAACTTCCGCGAGAAGTGGGTCGGCTCCACCGAGGGCAACCTGGAGCGGATCCTGACCGTGATCCAGGCGATGGGCCACGTGCTGGTGATGATCGACGAGGGCGACCGCTCCCTCGGCGCCGGCGGCGGCGGCGAGACCGACGGGGGGACCTCCAGCCGGGTCACCGCGCGGCTCAAGGAGTTCATGAGCGACACCGGCCACCGCGGCTCGATCATCTTCGTGATGATGACCAACCGCCCGGACAAGCTCGACGCCGACATGAAGCGCCCCGGCCGCTTCGACCTGAAGCTGCCGTTCTTCATCCCGCAGAACGCCGAGGAGCGCGTGGCGATCCTCAAGGCCCTGCTGCGCAAGAACAAGATCAAGCACAAGCTCACGGCCTACGAGACGCTGGCGGCGCTGTGCGACGGGATGACCGGCGCCGAGATGGAGGCGATCCTGCTGTCCGCGATCAACTTCGCCGAGGAGGACGGCCGCCCCCAGCTGACCGACGCCGACATCTCCGCCGCGATCGAGGACTACATCCCCAGCCGCGACACCGTGATGATGGAGTACATGTCGACGCTGGGCGTGTTCGAGTGCTCCAGCCGCAAGCTGCTCCCGCCGCGCTACCGCGACGTGGACACCGAGGAGCTCAACCGGCGGGTCCGCGAGATGCGGATGAAGCTGCTCACTCGATGAAGGCCGCCACCGTCCGCTGGAATTCACCTCGCACATCGCCTCGAACTGCCCCATTCGCCCCAGGTGGCACGAGCTGAACTGCCCGATCCGCCCCCGTCGCCGCGGATCTCGGCCGCTGCACCATACCGCCCCCGAAGCCGTGAGGGCCCCGATCGCCACTCGAGAGCCGGGGACCTCTTCGTGTGGGTTGATCGACGAGGGGGAATGGGGCCGTCCGTCCGCTCCCGGCCGGCACGTCCGGCTACGCAGAGGAAGAGTGCGTCCGTCCGCTCCCGGCCGGCACGGACGGAGGCGCAAAGAGCGCAAAGTCAGCAGAGGGGAAAGGAGAAGGGGGGAACCGGAGGGAGGAGCCGACTCGGACTGTCAAGCGCCACGAGGATGGGACCGTCTCCGCGCCACGATCTAGGGACCACC